>JAWKPF010000014.1 GCA_041390825.1 Thermomicrobiales bacterium | reverse complement strand
GCGGGCGAAAGCACTACAGCATCGCCAATTTCCCCGGAATGTGGGACCGCACGCTCACATTCAACGGGCTTTCCAAGGCGTATGCAATGACCGGATGGCGGCTTGGCTACGTCGCCGGACCGAAGCCATTCATCGACGAAATGGGGAAGGTCCAGAGCCATTCCGTTTCCCAGGCAACGTCGTTCGTGCAAGCGGCCGCGGTCGAGGCGTTGTCAGGTCCGCAGGAGTCGATTGGCGAGATGGTCGAGGCGTGGGACCGCCGCCGGCACCTCGTGACCAACGGACTCAGCAAGGTCAAGGGCATCAAGTGCCCGTTGCCAGAGGGTGCGTTCTATGCCTTCCCGGACGCTCGAGAGACCGGAATGTCTTCGATCGATCTCGGCGCCAAGCTGCTGCAGGAGGCGCGAGTTGCGGTAACCCCGGGTATCGCATTCGGCCAAGCGGGCGAAGGTCACTTCAGAGTGTCGTTCGCGACGGCAGACGATCTGCTGGAAGAGTCGATTCAGCGAATTGGGGATGCGCTCGGCTGGAGATAGAATTCTTCCTGCCCGAGAAAACACGCTACGCATAAGCGGGAACGGCCGGGTTGATGCCCGGTCGTCCCTTCTCAGTCGATGAAAGGGAAGTGAAGTCATGAGTGTCGATGAACGGTTGAGAGATCTCGGGATCGTGCTGCCGGAACCAGTGCGGCCAGTTGCGACGTATGTGCGCTATGTGCAAACCGGAAACCTGCTCTTCATCTCGGGAACTGGTCCTGGACCTGAAATTGCCAAGGGCAAGCTAGGCGCGGATATGTCGGTCGAAGATGGTTATGCCGCCGCGCGCTCGACCGGTCTGAGCATCCTCGCAACTGCCCAGGACGCGCTTGGCGATCTCGACCGAATCAAGCGGCTCGTCAAGTTGCTCGGCATGGTGAACGCCACGCCCGATTTCGAAGACCATCCGAAAGTCATCAACGGTTGCTCCGATCTGTTTGTCGAAGTCTTTGGCGAATCGGGGTATGGTTCTCGCTCCGCGGTTGGATTCGTTTCTCTTCCGACCGGCATTCCGGTCGAGATCGAGTGCACATTCGAAATTGCCTGACCGTGGCAGTGTCGTCTGCACGCGGACACTGTTGAAACAGGAGTTGTCACCATGATGTCCGAGCCAGTTCCCGTGACGCGGGAGGGTTACGAGCGACTCCGGGAGGAGCTCGAGTATTTGCGCGAGGTTCGCCGTCCCGAAATCGCAGCAATCGTTGCTGAGGCACGCTCTCATGGCGATCTGCGCGAAAACTCGGCGTACGATGCGGCCCGCCACGATCAGATGATGAACGAGCGCCGAATCGCCGATCTCGACACGCTCTTTCGCAACGCGGTAATCGTCGACGATCTTCCGGCCAGTAACGGCGCCGTTGGGGTCGGTTCGACCGTCACGATCGACTGGGATGGTGAAGAGGAGCGCTACACGATCGTTGGCGCGATCGAAGCCAAGCCGACGGAAGGCAAGATTTCGAATCAGTCGCCGATCGGCGCAGCATTGTTGGGCAAGCGTCCAGGCGAAAAAGCAGAGGTGCCGACACCTGCAGGCTCGCAGATGGTGACCATTCTGCGAGTGGAGTGATCTCCTCCAACACAATGCGAGAAGCGGAGCGCTGGCTTGCGCTCCGCTTCTCTTGCTTGCGACAGTAAATTGCTTGGCGCTCGAGCCTACACGGCAGCCTTGAGCGCCTCGGCCTTGTCGGTCTTCTCCCAGGGAAGATCGAGGTCGGGGCGGCCGAAGTGACCGTAGGCGGCTGTCTGTCGAAAGATCGGCCGGCGCAAGTCGAGCGTGTCGATGATCGCGGCCGGACGCAGGTCGAAGTGCTCCCGCACGAGCTGGGTCAACTTCTCGTCCGAAACCACGCCGGTGCCGTGCGTTTCGACCATGATCGAAACCGGCTGCGCCATCCCGATTGCGTATGAAATCTGCAGTTCGAACCGCTCGGCCAGACCTGCCGCCACGAAGTTCTTGGCGACATATCGGGCCGCATAGGCGCCCGAACGGTCGACCTTGGTCGCGTCCTTGCCTGAGAACGCGCCACCACCGTGCCGCGCCATGCCGCCGTAGGTGTCGACGATGATCTTGCGCCCGGTCAGCCCTGCATCGGCAATCGGTCCACCAAGGGTGAAGCGGCCGCTCGGATTGACGAAATACTTGGTGGTCTTGTCGAGCATTTCACCGGGCACTGCCTTGCCGATGACCATGTCGAGCACACCTTCCCTGATCTCGTCGTTGTGGACGGTCGGGTGGTGCTGGGTGGAGACGACGATGGCATCCACGCGAACCGGTTTGCCGTTCTCGTACTCGACCGTGACCTGGCTCTTGCCGTCCGGCAGCAACCATGGGAGGCTGTCGGTCTTGCGTGCGACCGAGAGTTCCCGTGCGATGCGGTGAGAGAGCGCGATCGGCATCGGCATGAGCTCAGGCGTCTCGTTGCAGGCGTACCCAATCATCATGCCCTGGTCGCCGGCGCCGATCTGGTCGTACTTGTCTTGCGCGTTGGCTTTCTCGCGCACTTCCAGCGCCGCGCCGACTCCGCCGGCAATCTCCGGGCTTTGCGCTTTCAGGGAGACGAGGACACCGCATGTTTCTGCATCGAAGCCATGCGACGAGTCGGTATAGCCAATGTCCCGGATGACCTGACGCACGAGCTCGGGAATCTCCACGTAGGTGCTGGTCGTGATCTCGCCAAAGACCATGATCAATCCGGTCGTCGCGGCCGACTCACAGGCGACGCGTCCGAACGGATCGTCAGCCAGCACGGCGTCGAGGACGGCGTCTGAGATTTGGTCGCAGACCTTGTCCGGATGTCCCTCGGTCACCGACTCCGATGTAAAAAAGGCCGATTCCGTGCCATTCGAACGGCTCATCATGCGTGTTGTTCCCTCACCGTTTTTCGTTCGCAGACGGTCTAGTGCAGCTCCCAGGAGTTCAAATAGGTGTTCTGCTCCTCGGTGAGCGTGTCGATTTCGATTTCCATCGCGGCGAGCTTTAGCCGGGCGATCTCGTGATCGATCTCGAGCGGAATGCGATAGACACGGTTCTCGAGATTCTTGCCCTCACGCACCAGATAGGCGGCCGCGAGCGCCTGATTGGCGAAGCTCATGTCCATGACACTGGCCGGGTGTCCCTCGGCGGCGGCCAGGTTAATGAGCCGTCCCTCTCCGAGGACGATCAACTTCTGGTCGGGCGCGATCGCGTATTCCTGGACGAACGGGCGCAGGGTGCGAACCCCCTCCCCAGCCATTTCGTCGAGCGCGGCGATATTGACCTCGGCATTGAAGTGGCCGGAATTGGCCATGATCGCGCCGTCTTTCATCTGGGCGAAATCGTCGCGGTCGATGACGTTGATGTTGCCGGTTGCCGTCACGAAAAGATCGCCGCGTGCCGCGGCGCGCGCCATGGTGGTGACTTCGAAACCGTCCATTGCCGCCTCGAGCGCGCGCACCGGGTCGATTTCGGTGACGATCACGCGGGCTCCCATGCCACGCATCCGCATGGCGATGCCCTTGCCACACCAACCGTAGCCGGCTACCACGGCGGTCTTGCCGGAGAGCAGGATGTTGGTGGCGCGCAAGATTCCGTCCACCGTGCTCTGGCCGGTGCCGTAGCGGTTGTCGAAGAAGTGCTTAGTGTCGGCGTCGTTGACCGCCATGATCGGAAACGCGAGGACGCCATCCTTCTCCATCGCCTGATCGCGGATGATTCCGGTGGTCGTCTCTTCCGTGCCGCCGATGACGTCCGGCAGGAGTTCCTTGCGGTTCGTGTGCAACGATGTCACCACGTCCGCGCCGTCGTCGATCACCAGATTCGGCTTGTGATCGAGCGCTGACTGAATGTGCCGGTTGTAGGTCTCGGCGTCTTCACCCTTGATCGCGAAGACCGGAATACCCGCATCCACCAACGCCGCGGCGACATCGTCTTGCGTGGAGAGCGGGTTGCTGGCGCAGAGCACCGCGTCCGCGCCGCCTGCCTGGAACGCGAGGGCGAGGTTGGCAGTCTCGGTGGTGATGTGCGCGCAACAGAGCAGCCGCAACCCTTCGAACGGCTTCTCCCGCGCAAACTGCTCGGTGATCTGCCGAAGCACCGGCATCTCGCGTGCAGCCCAATCGATCCTGCGCCGGCCATCTGGGGCCAGCGACGGATCTTTGATATCGAAATCCATCGCCTTGGTTGACATCCTTCTCCCTATCTCCCTTACAAAGCTGTCGTCGCCGCGCCTTGCAAAAGCGCGGCGGAAATCGATCCCGCGTAGTCCGGGAATGACGTGTCGAATCGATCGACGAACTCGTCGATGGTGTAGCTGTGTTCCTGAGTGCCTGTCTGTTCGACCGCGTACACCGCAGCAAGATTGGCGATACGGCCGGTGATGGCAGGAGGCAGATCGAGCAACAGTCCTCGCAACATCCCGCCCCGGAAGGCGTCGCCGGCGCCGGTGGGGTCGACCACCTGCCGCGCTGGCGCCGGTGGCACGCAAGTCGTCTCGCCATTCACGATGAAGTCGGAACCCTTCTCCCCGTACGTGACGACGACGAGTTCCTTCTGCGCGGCAATATCCGCGACGGTCAAACCGGTCTTGCGCTCGATCATGGCGAACTCGTAGTCGTTGCCGACCACGCACCAGGCAGCATCGATACCCTCGCGAAGGTCCTCCGCGGAAAAGATGATGATCTGGAAGGCCGGATCGAAGATCAGCTTGCACGAGCTTGCGCCCAGTTGGCGAACGTGCAGGCGCATGACTTCAGGGTCGGTTGGTCCGACCAGCCCGAAACGGCATTCGTTGCCGAGCTCGGTCAAGTCGATCATGCTTGCCTGGCTTCCCGGCCCCGGGTAAAACGACGCGATCTGGTTGCTCTTGAGGTCGGCCATCATAAAGGCCGACGCGGTCAAGGTGCCATCGTCCTGGATGACGTTGTCCAGCCCGATTCCGAGTTCCTCGAACGCATTTCGATAGGGGGCAAAGTCGTGCCCGACGGCGCCGACCAGGTGACTGGATTCGCCAAGGAGGGCCAGCGTGTAGCAGATGTTGCCCGCGACCCCGCCCCGTTGCTTCCGGAGTGAATCGACCAGAAAACTGACCGAAATGACATGCGCTTTTTCGGGAATGATGTGGTCGGCAAAAGAACCGCCGAACCCCATGATGTAGTCGTAGGCAATCGAAGCGCTCACAACTGCATTGCGATCAGCCGGCAAGATTCACTCCTCGCTCCACCGCGCCCGACAGGCACACAATAACCGCCTCCGACACGTGGGCGATGGCGGTCGAACCGAGAATAGCACGCCTCGCCTCGTGTGCATGGACGAGTCGCCCCGTTTCAGATCGACAACTTCGAATACAGCTCACCGGGTAGCCTTTCGAAGATGGACTTCGACTGTTTCGCCGCCCGCCTCGATCTGAGCCGCGAACGCATCCGAACCGTTCACGTTTTCCCCGGCCGCAAGTTTCTCCGCAAGCGTCTCATTGCGAATGAGTGCCGAGAAGGCATCGATTGCGGCGCTGGTTTCGGTCGGCGCCATGTATGTGATTTCGATACGGTCGTCGATCTGGTAACCAGCCGACTTGCGCGCGTCCTGCACCCCGCGCACGAAGTCGCGGGCGATACCTTCGTGCAGCAACGCTTCAGTGATCTCTGTGTCGAGCACGACGGTGCCGATCTGCCCTTGCGCGGCCGCAAAACCAGGCCGTTTGACGAGATCGACCAGGATCTCTTCGGGGGAGAGTTCGACAATCGCACCGTCTTCCAGCGTCAGTCGGACCGGCTCGCCGGAATTGACAGTGCGCGCGACTTCCGCAGGGTCGAGTGCGGAGAGTAGCCCACGCACTTCGCCGAGCCGTTTCCCAAGCCGAGGTCCAAGCAGACTCAGGTTCGGCCTGATTCCGTACGAAACGACATCGCCAAGCTCGCTCAGCGGGGCGATCGACTTGATGTTGAGCTCATCCAGAATGAGCTCCTTCAGCGACTCGGCTGCCCGATAGGCTTCAGGCTCGCGTGTGTAGACCAGAATACCTGCGAGCGGTTGCCGCACCTTGAGGTTCGACTCGGAACGCGCAGACCTGCCGAGCGCGACGATATCCATTGCTGCCGCCATGTCGCGCGAGAGTTGCTCATCGATCTGAGACTGGTCCGCGATTGGAAAGTCGGTCAGATGGACGGAAGCCGGCGCCGATGTGTCCACCGCCGCCACCAGGTTCCGGTAGAACTCATCTGTCAGGAACGGGATGAACGGGGCCAGCAGCTTGGTCGTCGTGACGAGCACGTCATACAACGTTCGATAGGCGGCTGCCTTGTCGCGGTCTGCTTCCGATTTCCAGAATCGGCGTCGGTTTCTCCGGATGTACCAGTTCGAAAGCTCTTCGACGACGAACTTCTCCAGCGCCTGCGCCGCTACCTCCGGCCGGTACGTCAGCAGATTCTCGCGGACTGTCTCGATCAGTTGGTTCTGACGTGAAATGATCCAGCGGTCGAGCAGCGCGCGTTCCGCCAATGGAACATTGCTTTCAGGGTCGGTCGGATCGAACCCATCGAGACGCGCGTACGTCACGAAGAATGAGTAGGAGTTCCAAAGCGGAAGGATGAATTGCCGCCGGATCTCGTCGAGCGTCTTGTATCCGAAGTTCAGGTTGTGGCTCGGGTTCACCGAGGTGAACAACCAGCGCATCACGTCGACGCCAGAAATCTCCGCGGCATCATCGAACCAAATGGCGTTTCCCTTGCTCTTGTGCATCTCCTCGCCCTTTTCGTCGCGCATGAGGGCATAGGAGAAAACATTGCGAAATGCCGGACGATCGGTCAGCGCAGTGCTCTGGGCGATCACCGAGTAGAACCAGTTGCGGAACTGTCCTGGGAAGCTCTCAGAAATCAGGTCTGCCGGGTACCACTTTTCCCAGTAGGCCCTGTTCGACCGATAGCTCAGCGTCGAGAACGCAACGATACCGGCGTCGAGCCACGGATTGCCGACATCCTTGATGCGTGAGACAGTCGCGCCGCAGGTCTGGCACGCGATCTTGACTCCATCCACCCACGGCCGGTGAGGCGAGTGGCCCTCGAACTCATCCCATCCTTCGATCGCGCGAAACTTGAGCTCGTCCTCAGAGCCAATGACCTCGAACGACCCGCACGATTCGCACTCATAGATGGGCAGCGCCAGCCCCCAATATCGCTTCTTGGAGATCATCCAGTCGTCCATATGGGCCAGCCAATCGAGCTCACGCTCCCGGCCAAACCCGGGCACCCAGTTGATCTCCCTGGTGACGCACATCATCGGCTCGCGCAACTCATCCATCGAGATGAACCACTCGTCGACAAGCCGGAAGGCGAGGTCGGTGCCACAGCGCCAGCAAACGGGGTAGCGGTGCGTGTACTGCTGACTGCGATAGAGGAACCCGCGCTGATCGAGATCGCGCATGATCGGGGTCGCAACATCGTGCACATACTCGCCGGTCAGCCAATCGAAGCCGTCCAGGTAAATGCCGGACTCATTGAGAGGTGCGATCACATCGAGATCGTGGACCTTCGAGAGCTGGAAGTCCTCTTTTCCGGCCCCTGGGGCGATATGCACGATCCCGGTACCTTCGACCGCGCTGACGTCATCCCATGGAATGACAACATGACGGACACCGGCATTGGCTGGCAAGTCGTCGAACGGCGCGCGGAACGTCAATCCGATCAGATCCTCGCCTTTCAACTCGGCCAGAATCTCGTGATCTCCCTTGATCGCGTTCGCGACCGCGTCCTTGCCGACGTAGAAAACGCGATCGCCTTGCTTCAGCCGCACGTAGGTGAGCTCCGGATTGACGGCGGCGGCGACATTGGCTGCCAGCGTCCATGGCGTGGTGGTCCAGACCATGAGCTCTTCGCCCGGACGCTCGACGATCGGGAACCCAACGAAGAGCGAAAGATGGGTGCGGTCCTGATAGCCCTCGGTCACGATCTCGTGCTCGGAAATGCCGGTGCCGCAACGCGGGCACCAGGGCATCGAGTCATGTCCCTTGTAGATCCAGCCCCGATCGTGGCACTGCTTGAGGAAATGCCAGATCGTGTAGTTGTTCTCGTCGGACATGGTGTAGTAGGAGTTGTCCCAGTCCATCCAGTAACCGAGGCGAATCGATTGATCGGTAATGCGCTCAGAGAATGTCCAAACGCGCTCCTTGCACCGATTCACGAACTCGGCGATACCGTAGGTCTCGATGTCGCGCTTTGACTTGAGTCCGAGCTCTTTCTCGACTTCGACCTCGACCCAAAGCCCCTGGCAGTCGAACCCGTTCTGGTACCGTTGCTCTTTCCCGAGCATCGTCTGGAAACGCTGAAAAAGATCCTTGTAGGCTCGGCCCCAACCGTGATGAACGCCCATCGGATTGTTCGCGGTGATCGGACCGTCGATGAAGGAGAAGCGCTCCTCGGCGCCCTTGTTGCGGTCGAGGTACGCCTGCATGATGCCTTCCTGGGTCCACCATGCGAGGATCGCACGCTCCATGGCCGGGAAGTCGGGCTTGGCTGGTACTTCTCGAAACGATGTCATGTAGTTCGATTCCTCGCTCGGTTCCCTCGCAAGAGCAATCGTCCGCATCCTGCGTAAGCGCGAAAACAAAAAAAGCCGTCCCTCTGGCAAGGACGGCCGAAACCGCGGTACCACCTCGATTGGCGACGGTGCGCGTCGCCCACTTGGTCTGCCGCTATAACGGGCGGCGGTCGGTCGAAATCGCAGGGATGGCCTGCGAATCGCGGCTCAGGGGCGATACCATGTGCGCGATCGCGTTGCTCGGCTTTCACCATCCCGGGCTCGCTCGAGCGATCGGCGTCACGGGCGTGTTCCCGTCAGTGCCTCTTCCATTCTCGACCGGTCAGCCTACCACGAGCGATTGACAGAATCAAAGTCTCGGAACGCCGAGTCGCTCCATCGTGTCGATCAGTCGATCCGGGCGGTGCGTGATGATGCCATCGACCCCCCGGCCGAGCAGGCGTTCGAACTCTCGCGACCTGTTTGGCGTCCAGGCATAGATCTTGAACCCGGCCCAATGCATCGCCCGAATGAGTGGCGGCACGCAGATGTGGTGATTCAGCATCAACTCTGTGGCACGACAATGTTTGCCCAGCACGATCAGAGGGAGAATCTGGAGCACGCCCTCGATCCAGCCGAAGATCGTTCGTCGGCGCCCGGTGGGGACTTGCGTCGCCCATTGACCTCGGCTGAGGCCGATCCGCATCTCCGGCACCTTTCTTGCAATCTTGCGCAGCGAGCGGGCGTGGGTGCTCGAGATCGACACATCGTCGCCACTGGCGCGCATTGCCCTAATGGCGACGACGACATCGTCTTCGAGACCACGCGGTTTCAGGTCGAGCAGCAACGGCGTGACGCCCTGCGTGATGGAGAAAAGCTGTTCGAGCTCGAGCACCAGCGGATCGCTCTGCCGAATCTGCTCGAGCGACAGCGAACGGACCTTGTGCCGTTTCTCATCGATCACGAGCACTTGATCGTGCACCAGAAAGAGCCTGCGACGCGTATCTGCCGTGAGGTCGCACTCGATACGGTCGACCCCAAGTTCCAACGCTTTGCGGAAGGAAAGCTCCGTGTTGGCCGGATGAAAGCCGTCAGCGCCCGAATGGCCGATGACCTCACAGGGTTTCGTACGCTTCATTTGCCTTCGGCGCGCTTGCGGACGCGTTGGTACAGCGAGGTGAGGCCGATCAGGTAGCTCGTTCCCAGGAGATAGGAAACCGTCACGTCGCTCGTGAAGTGATGCCCAAGGTAGACCCGGCTTGCTCCGACCAATGCCACCATCCCGGCGAGCAGGCCGACGATCGCATTGCGCAGGATGCCAATCTGAATGTGGACGTGAGCGAGATAGGCCAGGAAGCCATAGACGCCGGTGTAGATGATGACGTGACCGCTTGGGAAGCTGCTTCCCCCCAGGCGGGCCTTGGCGACGACGATCTCCGGATGGTTCGGGCGTGGGCGCTTCATGGTTCGCTTGATTCCGCCCGAAATCGCTCCGGTGCCCCATCCCATGAGTTGAAAGAAGGACTCTTGTGGGCGTCCAGCCGCGAGCATGGCCGATGGAATCAGCGCGGGCAGGATCTTGCTCTGGGGCGGAAAGCCCGCCCACGAAACCGCGTGCATGAGCTGATCGAACCCGGGGAGCGAAATTCGCTGAATACGCTGGGTGATGCGCTCGTCGACCTCCTGGGTCGCTCCGGTCCTGACCCCAAGGGCGACGAGTCCCGACACAGTCACCGCGACTGCGACATATCCGACCTTGAACAAACGACGAGCCATGGCGCCTCTCGAGAGTACCGACGACGGGTTTCGATCCGAACGAATTCTAGCCATGGCGCGCTCGACGGAAGTAGAGTTGCCGCATGGCGTACATACCTGCTCCCTCCGAACAAGACGATTCCGCTGGTTCCGGCGCTGGTTTTCGGACCAGTTTGGGTCCGGGTTTGTTCGTCCTGGTGTTGCTGACGTTTGCGCTCGCGTTCGTCCTGGCGCCATGGTCGTTCGAGGAAAAGGCGCATGCGCTTTTGCACGGCGTCTGCGGACAAACCGAGAGTCACACGTTGGCGTTCGATGGCATGTTGCTGCCGCTGGACACCAGGTGCGTCGGCATCTTCGGCGGGATGTTTTGCACGATGTTGCTGCTGATTGGCGCCGGACGTCATCGGGCGGCGGGGTTGCCGTCGATCGGGGCTGGCGTCCTGCTCATCGCCTTTCTGGGAGCCATGGCACTGGATGGCATCAACTCGTTGATGACCGATCTCGGCAAGCCGCGCCTCTATGTCCCAACCAATGATCTCCGGCTCCTGACCGGATGGCTGACGGGGATAGGACTGGGCAGCATCTTGATCATGGTTACCGGGATGACGTTCTGGAGAAGACCGAGAACGCAAATGCGGGTGCTCCCGAGCTGGTGGTGGCCCTTGGCGCTCGCGGTTCCGTGCCTGCCTGTATGGTTGTTGCTGCAAACGGATGCAGGTGCAGTCTTCTACTCGATCAGCGTAGCGCTCATTGCTTCCGCGCTCGTCGCATTTGGCGCCCTGGCTGCTTGCGCGATCGTGATGCTGCGCAATCGGGACAATACGTACGAACGATGGGATCAGCTGGCGCCGCTTGCGACGGCGGGGTTCGCGATCGCGCTGGTGATCCTCTTGGGTCTCGCCGGGGGACGCTTCTGGATCGAGTCGACGTTGGGATTGCCCACGCCATCGTAAGCGAAGCATTTTCCGCATGGTAGAATCGCGACCGTCAGCCGGTCGCGGACGTCTGTGATCGTGCCAACGCGCGTTTTCCACCACCAGACGAGACCACCCTCACCCATGCGAATCTATCGAAACACCGGTTATATCGACGCGTCGAAACGCCGCGCCAAGCTGATGGCGGTTGGTGGTTTTGCCCTCCTGATCGCGACGTTTCCAGTTGCGTTCTTCATGAGCAGCCGGAACAACAACTTCATCTTCTTGACCTATGTCTTTCTCGTGATCGGTTTCATCCTGTTCAACCGCGGGATGCAGCAGATCGGAAGATGGGGGAACAACGCGCGTCATGTGCGTGAGGATCTCTCGCTCGACAGCCACCTCAAGTCGCTTTCGGACAAATACACCTTGATCCACTACGGAGAACCGCTGGACAAGGTGGTCGACCACACCCTGGTGCATCCCGGTGGAGTGCTCGTCATCACCACCAAGGACTTCCCAGGGCAGGTGAAGGTCCAGAACGATGTGTGGCGCAAGAACGGTTCCGTCCTGAGCAGAATGTTCGCGTTCAGCGGTCCACAGGTTGGAAACCCGACCAAGGAAACCGAGCAGTCGCTCGATAGGGTCGAGGCCGCTTTGCGTTCCGCGGACCTGGAAGCCGACATCGAAGCAGTCATCGTGTTCACAGCAAGCACGGCGGAGATCGAAGTCGACGGTTCGAGCGACCCGGTCATCCCGGTCGAGGAGCTGGACGCCTATGTGCGTGACCTCGAGCCCGAGATCGAGCTGTCGACCGAAGAGCGAAACGCCATCGTCTCGTTGCTGTCCAAGGGCGAGCAGGTCGAGGAGCCGATCAAGACGACGACTCGGCGTCCCGTCAAGGTCAAGAAACGGGCGGCGTAGTGACTCCGACCGGTTGGCGATTCTGTGGCAATCGCCAGGCCGTGGACAGGCTGCGGAGCGCTGCGGCGCGACGTTCCCCCAGACACGCGTTTCTCTTCTCTGGCGTGCCGTCGCTCGGCAAGGGAACGCTCGCCAGGCGATTTGCCCAGACCCTTCTCTGCGAGCAACCGACTGCCGGTGATCCGTGCTTCGCATGCGCAAGCTGCCGCCGAGTCATGCGCGATGTGCATCCGGACATCTCGATCTTTTCGCTCGATCAGCAGACTGCCGCTGGCAGCGATCGCGCGAGCAAGTCTTCGTCGCTCACCATCGAGACAGCCCGTGCAATCGCCGCGCAGGCGCCTCTCCGGCCGCTCAATGGCGATTGGCGATTCGTGATCGTCGAGGACGCGGAACTGCTCTTGCCGGACGCCCAGGAGGCGCTCCTCAAGACTGTGGAAGAACCGCCTGCGTTCATGGTGCTGGTGCTCGTGACGGACGACCTGGAGGCCATCTTGCCCACTATCCGCAGCCGATGCGAGCTGGTCGAGTTTGGCGCTACTCCCATCAAGGAAATCGAACAGTTCCTGCTCGACCGTGAGATCGAACCGGACATCGCGGAAGCCGCCGCGACGTTCTCGAACGGCGCGCCAGGCTGGGCGATTCGAGCAAGCGAGGATCCCGTCCTGATCGAAGAGAGTGCATCGATCGTGGAGCAGGCCGCCAGTTGGATCGAATCGACCGACTTCGATCGCATCGCCACCGCGTTTGCGATGAGTGACGTGCTGGCCAGGCAACGAGCTGACACGATCGCGGTCATCGAAGCCTCGGCTGGTCTCTGGCGCGATTCGATGCTGGTCAGAAGCGGCAACTCCGATAGAATTACCTATCGAGCCCATTCGGACTTGACTGCTCGACTTGCCGGCTCGCATGACATTGCAGAACTGCTCGGAGCGCTGAGCGCCGTATGGACGTGTCTGGACGACCTCCGGATCAATGTCCGGCCGCGGCTCGCGCTCGAATCGATGGTGCTCTCATGGCCGAAGATGCCAGCCCGCAGTTGACGGGCGGTGTGGCGGAATCCCCGATCTCGTTTCCAAAGAACGTCGACGAGGCTCGTACTCTGGCGAAGCAGCGATTCAAGGATCGACTCGCGAATGGCGAGAAGGTTGGAGATTGCTCCTGCCATGACGACGAGCCTGGATTGGCGGCCGTAGCGCCCGAACATGCCAGGCGCGTGATCGGCACCCGGTTCATCGATTCCGGACAGGTCTACTTCTTCGATCCAGGAGCGACCGAGCTCGAGGCTGGCGATTGGGTGGTGGTCGAGACCTCCCGGGGGCTCGAAGCCGCCCGGGTCGTGATCGCTCCACATCAGGTGGCGGCCAGTCAGCTGAAAGGCGAACTCAAGCCAATACAGCGACGCATGAGCGAGCGGGACATCGAGCGAATGCAATCGCTGCGCAAGAGCTCGGCAAGCGCGATTCGCACCTTCAGCAGTGAGATTCATGCCCGCAAGCTTCCGATGAAGCCCATCAGCGCCGAATACAATTTCGATGGCAGTCAGCTGACCTTGAGTTTTTCGGCCGCCGATCGGGTCGATTTCAGGGAATTGGCTCGCGACCTGAACCAGAAGCTCAAATGCCGCATCGAATTGCGCCAGGTCTCTGCGCGAGAGGAAGCGAAGTTGCTGGGCGGTTTGGGACGATGCGGCCGCACGCTCTGTTGCTCGACCTGGTTGCCGATGTTCCCGGACATCACCATGGGTATGGCAAAGACGCAGGATCTTTCGCTCAATCCAAGCAAGGTCTCTGGCGTCTGTGGGCGGCTTCTCTGCTGCCTTTCGTATGAGAACGAGCAGTACCGGCAGATGAAGGCCGTGATGCCCAAACTGGGACAGAAAACCGAGACTCCATATGGAACCGGTACGGTGGTTTCGTTGCAGTTGCTCAAGGGACTCGTGACCGTCCTCATCGACAACGACAACCAGGAGCAGACGTTTCCTGCTCGGGAGCTCGGTTTTGGTGAGGCTCCGGTGGCGCCAATCCGGGTCGAAAAGCGCCCCAAGGTGGCCGTGCACGAGACCGTCGAGATCGATGTCGTCGACGTCGAAGAAGTCGTTGCCGCAGTCGATGAACCGGAGTCGAAGACCGAGGGCCCCGAGAAGACAGGCGGATCGCGTAGCGGAAAGCGCCGACGCCGGCGTCGCAATCGCGGAGGACAGAGCCAGGACGCGAACAAGTCCGGGCAGGGGAGTGAGCAAAGCGCATGACCACCTATTTGGTCATCCACACGCCAGTCGAATCTGATGAGGCAGACGTCAAGCCACCCACTGATCTCGCTGGTCTGGCGGCAGCGCACGGTAGAGATGGGGCCAGTCCGAGATGGTTGAAGGCTTGGTCGCCCGACTTGTCCGACGATCGCATCTTCTCGTTGTGGGAAGCGAAGAACGCGGGCGAAATCGTGCTCGTGCTGGAGCGGTATGGATTCCTCGACCAGATGGATTACGCCGCGATTCCGGTGAACGAGTGGGGCCCGGACGAGATCATTGCGGCGCAACGCGAGACGGCCGGTTCCTGACCGGGTTGATGGCGCGGCAATGCTGCTCGAACTGGAAATCCGCGATTTCGCGATCATCGACGATCTCCGAATTCAGTTCGGGGCAGGCGTCAACGCGCTGACGGGGGAAACCGGGGCAGGAAAATCGATCATCATCGACGCCCTCGGCGCAGTGCTCGGCGAACGCGTTTCCGCGGACATGGTGCGTGCAGGCGCGCGCACGGCCTATGTCGATGCGCGGTTTCTTCTCGACGATCTGTCTGCATCACAAACCCTTCACTCCTTGCTCGATGAGCATGGCGTCGCATACGAAGATGGCGAGGTCATTCTGAGCCGCGAGATCCAGGCCGGCGGCCGGAGTAGCGCGCGCATCAACGGCCGCAGCGCCACCGCTGCCCTGTTGGGGCAGATCGGAGCGCTGCTCGTCGATATTCACGGGCAAAGCGATCACCTTTCGCTCCTGCGGCCGGCGTCACAACTGGCAATCCTCGACCGTTTTGCGCAGACCGATCCCGTTCGATCCGAGGTCTCATCGCTTGTCCGGGAATGGCGGGCTGCGCGTGCCAGGCTCGACGCGATCGATTCCGGCGCCCGCGATCGGGCGCAACGCATCGATCTTCTTCGCTATCAGGTCCAGGAGATCGAATCCGCTGGACTGCGGCCCATAGAGGAACTGGAGCTCGAAACAGAACGCAGCCGGCTGGCCAATGCCGAGCGGCTCGGTCAACTCGTCGGCAGCGCGGCCGCATCGATCGGGGGCGACGAACTCGGAGAAGCGACCGCCGCGGATGGCTTGCGCACTGCCACACGATCGATTGGGGAGGCTGCGGCGCTCGATCCCTCGCTTGCGGGTGTTTCCGAGCGACTGATGGAGGCGGCCATTCTCGTCGATGAGCTTGCGCTGGAGCTTCGGGACTACCTCGAACAGATCGAAGCCAATCCCGACCGGTTGCTTCTGGTGCTCGAACGGATCGAGGCCATCAAGCAGCTCAAGCGCAAGTACGGCGCGACCATCGAAGACATCCTGGACTATCAGGCGGAGGCGGCGCGCGAGCTCGATTCATTGGGCGGATCCGAGCACGACGAGTCTGCTCTGCGAGCGACGGTGGAACACCTCGAAGAGTCGCTTCGTTCTGCCGCTGCTCGGCTGACCAGGGCGCGAGAGGCAGCAGCAAAGCGCCTGGCGGCCGACGCCTCCGCTGCCGCGGCCGATCTGAATCTCGGGAGCATGATGTTCGATGTCGCGGTGCGGTCGAAAACCGGCTCCCTGGCGATCGACGAAACAGGCGCCGATATCGTCGAGTTCATGTTCGCGCCGAACCGGGGAGAGGCGCCCAAGTCGCTGGCCAGAACCGCATCGGGTGGAGAGACCGCTCGCATGATGCTGGCGCTGAAATCGGTCCTGGCGGATTCGGACAACACGCCAACGCTTGTGTTCGATGAAGTCGATGTCGGAATCGGTGGTCGTTCCGGCCAAATGGTCGGAATGAAGCTCCAGCAACTCGGTATTGGCCATCAGGTGATCGTGATCACCCACCTGCCTCAGATTGCGGCTGTGGCGCAGCAGCACTTCAAGATCAAGAAGACTGCGATCGATGGCCGCACGACATCGCATGTGCTCCTGCTGGAAGGCGACGAGCGCGTCGATGAGATCGCGTCGATGATCGACGGCGAGCCGCCCTCTGCCACGTCGCGCAAGGGCGCGCGCGAAATGCTGGACCGGGCGGCCGTTTCAGCCTGATCTGGTAATTCTCTGCCGTATACTCGATCGGTCGCGGGCGCTCGGGAAGCGCCGCGCTTCGAACTGAACCGAAAGGATGTTTGGCCGCATGGGCGTCAACATGAAGATGATCCAGCAGATGCAGAATCGCATGGCGAAGATTCAGCAGGAGTTGGAAGAGACCGTGGTCGAAGGATCCGCGGGTGGTGGAGTGGTCGTTGCGCGAGTCACCGGAGCCAAGGAGTTCCAGGGCATCAAGATCGATCCCTCTGCGGTCGACCCGTCAGATGTCGAAATGCTCGAGGATCTGATTACCGCTGCCATCCAGGATGCCATGACCAAGGCGACCAATCTGAGCGCTGACAAACTGGGCGCATTGACCGGCGGGATGAAGATCCCCGGATTGATGTAACAGACGCCAGGAACTCTCGATGCCTGTACAGCAGGACGGTCCGCTCGACTTTCGTGTTGGCGACGTCGTGCGCCTGCGCAAGCCGCATCCATGCGGCGGGTTCGAGTGGTCGGTCCTGCGGATCGGTGGCGAGATCGGCGTGAAATGCCAGGTATGCGGCCGGCGATTGATGCTGACGCGGAGAGAGCTGGAACGACGGATGAAGAGCTTTGTCAGCCGCGGTCCCGAAAATGCGCCGGCGAGCGTGTCAGGCGCTCCAGCGTCCGACGAGTAGCGATTCCAGCAGCGCCATTCGTACGAAGACTCCGTTGTGCGCTTCGTCGAAGTACTTGGCACGGGGATCTCGATCGAACGACGGCGCGATTTCGTCGACGCGCGGCAATGGATGGAGCACGATGGCCGACGATGGCAGTCTTGCCATCGTCGATTCATTGACGATGTAAATGCCCTTGTTGCGGGCATACGCTTCGTCTGAAGCGAATCGTTCCTTCTGGATGCGAGTCTGATAGACGACATCGACGCCATCGATAGCGGTGGACAGATCGCTTTCGTCCCGGAACGGTATCCCTGCCTTGCTCAGCGCCTGGCGTACATCGTCGCCCATCTGCACCTCGGGCGGCGAAACGAAGATCAATTCGATCCCCGTGGATTGGGTGAGCAACATCGCCAGCGACCGGACGGCCCGGCCATACCGCAAATCGCCCACGAGCGCGATGCGCAGGTCATCGATGCGGCCAAGCTCGTGCCGGATGGTGTACAGATCCAACAGGGCCTGTGTGGGATGTTCGCCGGGCCCGTCGCCGGCATTCAGGATCGGTACTGAAGCCACCCCAGCCGCTCGAGCCGCCGCGCCTTGCTCGTAGTGGCGAATCACAATGGCGTCGGCGTACCCCTCGACGATGCGAATCGTGTCTTCGACCGATTCTCCCTTGATGGCCGACGAGAACTCGCGCGCATTCTCGGTCGAGATCACATTTCCGCCCAGCCTCAGCATGGCGGATTCGAAACTCAGGCGCGTGCGTGTGGAGGGCTCATAGAAAAGCGTCGCAAGAATGAGCCCTTCGAGACGGCGATCGGGCTTGCGCAGGGCACGCATCTCGTCGGCACGGTCGAAAACGAACTCGAGGTCGCCACGCGAGAACTGACTCACTTCGACGATGTGACGTGGCACCGATCTCCCCTTCTGTCGCGCTCGATTCTCCCGGAACAGTATAGTGAGCGGGGCTGCTCGGAAGGGCCGGTTTGCGGCAAACACCAGGGGGTTGGATGACAGTCGAGTTCTTGACCGAACAGGTGGGTTACGTCCCCGGCGCGGTCAATGTGGGGGTAGTGCGCGCTGCCAATGACCGATACATCCTGATCGACACCGGGCTCAACGACACAAGCGGCAAGAAGGCGATCAAGGCGATTCAGGAACTGAACGGAACCATTGTCGCCATTGTGACCACCCATGCGCATGCCGATCACTTCGGGGCAAACGCGACGGTCGTCAAGCGGACCGGCGCCAAGGTCTATGCACCGGCAATCGACGAAGCAATCATTCGCTATCCGATCCTGCAACCGTCGTTGCTCTACGCTGGAGCGGACCCGCCATCGATGTTGCGCAGCCGGTTCTTGCTTGCTGACGCGAGCCCGGTAGATACCATCATCTCAGCCGATGCCTTCGTGATCGAAGATGTGCCCTTCAAGGTGATTCCACTCGCTGGCCATTCCCCGAACCAGTTGGGTTTCAAGGTCGACGGCGTCTTTTTCAGCGCCGATGTGGCGTTGCCGGAATCGGTGCTGGAGAAGTACCGAATTCCATACCTGTATGCAGTGGGTGACCATCTGAATGCCATCGAAACCGCTCGGGGAGTCGACGCGGACTGGATCGTTCCGGGACACGGCCCGGTTGCGGAATCGATCGAGGATGTGCTCTTGCTGAATCGATCGCTTGTCCTCGAGGTGACCAGCCGACTGCAGGAGTTCGCGCAGTCGCCGGCGACCGCGAGCGACTTGATGGCTAAAGTGCTCGCGAGCTTCGATGCGCCTGTGAGCGATCACGCAGCCTATTTCCTGCTCCATCCGACGTTCTATGCGTTTCTGAGCTATCTACACGGCCAGGGAGCGCTGGAAAGCGCGGTCGAGGGATATCAGACCCTGTGGTGGCGAACGTAGCTCATCTGGCTGGCTACGCGAGATCGGCCTTCACCATCGCCGCGATATCGTTGCCAAGCCGCACAGAGTAATTTGTGCCGCGGTCTTCCGGATAGATTTGGCTGGTGTTCGCCAGATAGAGTCCCGAGAGCGGTGTGCGGTGGTCGGGGAGGCGCTCACTGTAGTTCAGCGTGATGATCGGTTGCGCTGCCCGCTCCCGGAAGACCCAGTAGTTGCTGATCCAGCTCTTCTCGAACGACTTGTTGACCTTGCGCAGGTGCGGCAGATAAGCGTCGATCACGTCCGTGTCGGGCATCGTGAAGTACGGATTGTCTGGCTCGAGATACTTGCTCAAATAGACGTAATGTTTTCCGTTGTAGTTGCCCGGCGCGACGAAGTTCGTGTGCTCGATGATGGCCGTGAATGGCATCGATGGATCAGCGATATTCATCCAGTAAACATCCGAAAGCGCGCGATCCATTTCGAGCAGAACCACGACCGCCGCTTCGTAGTCGAGCGCCAGGAGCTTGGCGCGATAGTCCTCCGGCAGCTGCGGAGCCAGCTTCGCGAAGATGGGCGACGGAACAGACCCGATCACTGCATCAAACGTTTGGTCATCCTGGCCGTCGATCCTGACGATCCAGGAACCGTCCGCTGCTTGTTCGAGTTTCGAGGGACCGACGCCCGAAATCAACGTTGCTCCGGCGTTACGCGCCCCTTCGACGATCGCGTCGATGACCACATCGAAGCTGCCGATGGGATAGCCGAGCTTTTCTCCTTCGAGCGGCGAGCGTCTCGATGTGGTGCGCAGCCAGATCTTCCCCCAGAACCAAACCATGGCGATCTGGTCGGCGTAGCGTCCGAACTTCGCGTCCAGTTGCGCGCCGAACGTCCGAGAATAGGCGCGTTCGCCCATTGCCCGGGTGAGCCACTGCTTGGCGGTGACCTGTTCGTATGGTTTCCAGTTCTTGACTCGCTGCAGGTACGCCGTCACCAGTCCCACCCTGATGCGGTCATGGAAGGGGAGGATGGGTAGCGTCAGAAGGTCCTTCGCGCCATTGAGCGGATAGATCGTGCCATCCGCGAAGTAGCCGACATTCGAGGGAAGCCAGGCCAGCCGATCGCCAATACCGAGCTCCTGGATGAGTTCGGTGATCTGTGTGTCGCTTTGGAAGAGATGGTGATAGAAGTACTCGAGCTTGCCGCCTTCTACCTCGAACGCTCCGGCCTGTCCGCCGAATTTGGGCGCTCGCTCCCAAAGCGTGACCTCGTGTCCCGACTGCGCGAGTCGAAGGGCGGCCGTGAGCCCGGCAATCCCGCCGCCGACGATTGCAATCCGTTTCCGCTCGGTCATTCCGCTCGTCCTCTACTTCTCAAACAAAGAGCGGTCCGCATTGGCGAACCGCTCTCTGTGTGTCGCAAAGTGAAATCCTAGATGAAGAGTGGCGCCAGCACCAGCGTGATTGTCGCGAAGAGCTTGATCAACACATGGAGCGACGGGCCGGCAGTGTCCTTGAACGGGTCACCGACGGTATCACCCACGACCGCGGCATTGTGGGCGTCGGAGCCCTTGCCGAGGACGTTGCCGTTGTCATCCTTGAGATTGCCGGCTTCGATGTACTTCTTCGCGTTGTCCCAGGCGCCACCACCGTTGTTCAGGAAGAGCGCCATGAGCACGCCAGCAATGGTGCCGATCATGAGCAGTCCGGCAGCAGCTTCCCATCCCAGAGCCGTGCCAACCACTACCGGACCCGCGACGGCAAGTACGAGTCCGGCAGCACCATTTCGCGCAGCGCGGAGCGAACCGAGATATCGACGCAGCGTGCGTAGTCGGGCTGGGATGTGCCAGCGATGATGCCGGGGTCGGCTTTGAATTGGCGACGAACCTCTTCGATCATGTCGCCGGCGGCATTGCCGACCGCGCGAATGGCGAGCGAGGTGAAGAGGAACACGATCATCGCGCCGATGAGACCGCCAACGAAGACCTTCGGCTCGGCGACATTGACCACGCGCTCGACTTCATTGCCAACGCCCTTGAAGCGATTGACCTCTTCCAGGAAGGCCGAGAAGAGCAGGAATGCGGCCAGAGCGGCAGTTCCGACGGCGTAGCCCTTGGTGAGCGCCTTGGTGGTATTGCCCACCGAGTCCAGCGCATCGGTCACATCGCGGACCGACTCCGGCTGATCCGACATCTCGACGATACCGCCGGCGTTGTCGGTAATGGGTCCGAACGTGTCCATTGCCAGGATGTATGCGGCCGACATGAGCATACCCATGGTCGCCACCGCGGTGCCGAAAATGCCCGCGGAGACTGCTGCATCAGTCGGGAACTCGACAGAGTGGCCAATGGCATACGACGCGAGCAACGCGGCCGAAATGACGATCGCCGGAAGACCCGTGGTCTCCATACCGACCGAAAGACCAGAAATCATGTTGGTCGCGACGCCGCGCCGCGATTGTTCGGCGATCTCACGAACCGGTCGATAGGTTCCCGCGGTGTAGTACTGCGTGATGAAGAGGAACGCGATCGATGTCACGATCCCGATGACGCCGCAAACAGCGAACTGCCACTGCCCATAGGGGAGCACCCAGTAGCTGACAGCGAAGAGTCCCACCACAGCAAGCGCGGAGACGACATAGAAGCCCTTGTTCAGCTCGCCCATCGGGTCGGTGATGGCTCCCTTGGGACGGACCGACAGAAGGCCAATCAGCGAACAGATCACGCCGACAGCGCCGACGAGCAGCGGGAAGAAGATCCAGGCGATGTTGTCGTCACCGGAGCCGGAGGCCTTGGCCATAGAGGCGACACCGAGGACCATCGCGCCGATGAACTCGGCTGATGACGACTCGAACAGGTCGGCGCCGCGGCCAGCGCAGTCACCGACGTTGTCGCCGACGAGATCGGCGATCACTGCCGGGTTGCGCGGATCGTCTTCCGGAATGCCCGCTTCGAACTTGCCGACCAGGTCGGCGCCAACATCAGCAGCCTTGGTGTAAATACCGCCGCCAAGTTGGGCAAAGAGCGCCACAAAGCTGGCGCCAAACGCGAATCCGACGATCCAGTACGGCGTTTCCGCCACGGTCGGCAGCGCCTTCAGCGAACTGGTAGACGACCAGGTAGACACCCGCCACACCGAGGAGCGCCAGGGCAACCACCAGGAACCCGGACACTGCGCCACCGCGCAACGCGACGTTCATCGCGTCGGCCAGGCTCTTGCGAGCGCCCGCTGCGGTTCGGATGTTGGAGCGCACCGCCACATACATCCCGATGAACCCCGAGATGCCGGAAAGGGCGGCTCCAAAGAGGAACGAGATCGATGTCACCAGGGCCCGCGTGGACTGGTGATCGTTCTCGAAGAAGTAGACGAGGACGCCGAGCACCACGGCAACGACGATAGCGAGGAGCGCAATCGTCCGGTACTGACGCTTCAGATAGGCAAGCGCCCCTTCGAAGATGCGGTCGGAGATGTCCCGCATTTCCGGGGTGCCCGTATCCTTCCGCATCACATCGCGAGCAAGATAGATCGCGAAGATGATCGCTATGACGCCAATGATGATGACTGGCGCGAGATACGAACGAATATCGTCCAAGTTCCCCTCCTCGATTCCCGCATGCGCGAACCGGCTAGTGCCAAAAGCAGTTTCGCTCTACCGTGGTACACACAAAAGTGGCTCTTCGCGAGCAGAACCTTGCCGCTTCGAAGAGTCACTCACAGGCTGATGCAGCCGTTTCGCGTGGATTGTCCGCACCGTTTCTCCTCCCGGCGCGACCACGAAGTTTACCACCGTCGTCGGGTTGTGCCGTCTCCACAATCAGGACGTCGCAATCGGAACTGCATTACCGAGATGGTGCGACGGCAGGAGCACCGCGCTTGCGGGACTCGCGCCACTTCCGAAAGTCATGCTCTTCCCAGGACACGAGGATCTGGGCGGCGTTGAAGATCGATGAGTAGGTGCCGCTGATGACGCCGATGAGCAATGCCAGAACAAAGGTGCGGGTCGATTCGCCGCCAAAGAGGAAGAGCGCCAGCAGCGTGAACACAACCGTCAGCGAGGTGTTGACCGAACGCACGATCGTTTGGGCGAGACTGTAGTTCACGATGCCTTCGAATGTGGGATCGGATTGCCGGGCGAGATTCTCCCGGATACGGTCAAAGACCACGATGGTGTCGTGCACCGAGAATCCAATGATGGTCAGAATCGCGGTGACGAAGAGCGCGTCGACCTGCACACCGAACAACCATCCAAGGATCGAGAAGACGCCGAGCACCAGGAAGACATCGTGCAGCATGCCGATGATTGCCGCGGCGCCGTAATGCAGCGGACGTTGAGTGTTTCGGAACGCGAACGCGATATAGGCCAGGATACCCAGCGACGCCACAGCAATCGCCAGGATCGAGCGAGTGGCAACCTGATCGCTCACGGACGATCCCACCGTCGAGATCTGCAGTTCTGTGAACGGCCCGATCTGGTCTGTCAGCGCTTCGGTAAGCTGGGTCTTGAGTTCAGATGGAGTCGCCATCTCCTCCATGCGGATGATGGCGACATTGTCCGTGCCACCGTCTTCCGACGACGTCTGGACGACCGAATCGTCGACGCCGTACTGAGCGAGCACGTTCTTGACTTCCTCGGTCGAAACCGACTTGTCGAACTGAATCTCCCAGATCGTTCCGCCGGTGAAATCGATCCCAAGGTCGAGCCCGTTGATGATCAGCGAAACGAGCCCCGGGAGGATGATGATGATCGAGAGGAGATACCACCATTTGCGATACGTCGCGAGATGTTCGATCACGATCTGCTTCCCCTAGTCCGCGGCGCTCGAGCTGGCCACCGACTTGCGCGTGGTGCCAAGCCACCAGGTGTTGTGAATGCGGGTCGAACTGAGCACGAGGCGCAGGAAGGTGCGCGTGACGGTGTACGCGGTGAACATACTCACCGCGACGCCGATGAAGAGCGTCAGTGCGAACCCGGTGATGATGGTGGCGCCAGTGTATTGGCCGAACCAATAGAGGATTGCGGCGGTAATCATCGACGTAATGTTCGAGTCGCGAATCGACGGCCAGGCATGCGCAAAGCCGTTCTCGACCGCTTGGGATGCCGGTCTACCGAGCCGTAACTCCTCTTTTAGTCTCGAGAAGATGAGGATGTTTGCGTCGACCGCCATACCGATCGACAAGACGAAACCGGCGATGCCCGCAAGCGTCAAGGTGACCGGAATGAGTTTGAACAACGCGAGCACCAGCAGCGTGTAGATCCCGAGCGCAATCACGGACAGGAATCCCGGCAGGCGGTAGTAAATGATCATGAACAGGGCAACGGTGCCGAGTCCGATGATGGCCGCAGTGAGACTCTTGTCGATCGAATCCTGACCGAGCGAAGGGCCAACAACACGGCTCTGGACGACTTCGAGCGGAACCGCCAACGCTCCTGCCTTCAGCTGGACCACCAGGTTGTCGACATCGGCCGGAGCGATGCCCTCGATTTGCCCCTGATCGGAAATGGCTCCGTTGATGACCGGGGAGGAAATGACGGTCTTGTCGATGACGATCGACATCGGACGGCCGATGTTCTGGCTGGTGAAGTCGTAGAACCGGTCAGCAGCGTCTCCGTTCAGTTCGAAGCCGACGACCACCTGACCCAACGGACCAGTCGCGCGGTAGGCGTCCTTGAGATCGGACCCGGAGATGATGGTTTGGAACACCGGCCCATCAGCCGCGGTGTCGTCCATCGATGCTACTGGAGAAGCCTCTGGCGATGCGACTGGGGATCCGTCCACGGCTGTGGGGGAACCCGGCGTAGTGCTCGACGCGGAACCAAGCGTGGTGTTGACGATCGTTCCGGCCGGGAGCACCTGGCCGTTCGTGTCGATGATCTCGAGCAATGCGGTCTGGCGCACGACCTCGACAGCTTCTTCCGGGTCGGTGACGCCGGGAAGCTCGACGATGATCTGATTATTGCCACGAGTCTGAACCAGCGGTTCGCTGACCCCCAAACCGCCAACTCGCCGTTCGATGGTGTCACGCGTGCCGGACAGCGTGTCCGAATCCAGCTTCTGGCCCTCGGCCGGACGTGCTTCCAGCAATACCTGGACGCCGCCTTGCAGGTCCAGTCCTTCCTGGATCGGGTGGTCCGCCTTGAACGAGCCGACGTCGAGATCTTCGCCGGGGAGCGCGACCCAACCCGCGAAGAGGGTGAGGACGACGATGAATGCGAGTGTTATCCAGGGAGAGATTTTCAACGATGGCACTCCAGTCGCGGCGCGGGGATCAGGTCTCTCGGCACTGCGCGCGACCAAAATAAAGACCCCGTACATCGCAGGGGCCGCTCTGCCGGAGTATAGGGCGTGGCGCGAAGGACGGTCAATCGACTATCTGGCGGTTGGTGAACACCTCGTGCGCGTCGAGGTAGAGACCATTCGCCTCGATATAGCGTTGCACGGCATGTGGGACGAGGTAGTCGATTGGGAGCGCTTGCGACACACGGTGGCGCACTTCGGTCGAGGAGATCTCGATTAGCGGAATATCGACAAAGGTCGTCTGCACGCGCGTTGGAGGAAGCGCACGCGCGAGTTCCACCTCATCGAATGTGCTTTTCGGCCGCAACCCCACCAGAAGATCGGCGTGGTCAAATAGTCTCATTGGCTCATGCCAGCGAGGAAGATCGCGATAGGAGTCGCTTCCCATCAAGAAGTAGATCTTCGCTCCCGGATTCTGCGCCGCCAAAATCGCGAGGGTATCGGCCGAGTAGTGGGGTCCTTCTCGGTCGAGATCAACCGTGGTCATCTCGAAACGCGGATCGGGATCGATAGCACGGAGCAACATTTCGATCCGGTCCGAAACGGGTGAGACGCGCCGGTCCTTGTGCGGGGGATCGGCGGCGGGAGCAAACAGCAATCGATCCAACCCGGCTCCGCTCACAGCATAAGACGCCAGAATCAGGTGGCCGTGATGGATGGGGTCGAACGTGCCCCCGAAGAAGCCGATTTTCGGTGTGCGGTCGCTCATATGCGCGTCGACCGCAAGCAGACCAGTCTGTAAGGGGCGCTGGTATAGTTGGCCGGCGTCGGAGCAGATTCGATGGAGAGAGGTTTGCGTTGTTCGACTACCACGTCCACACCGAGTTTTCGGTCGATTGCGCCACGGCCATGGCGACCTCCTGCGTTGCAGCGATCGATGCCGGCATCACTGAGATCGCATTCACCGATCACATCGATCACCAGCCGAGTGACTTTGGCTTCGGATACTACCGTATCGACGACTATTTTCGGGCGCTCGATGATGTGCGGGCGGAGTTTGGCGATCGTCTGACAATCCTTGCCGGCGCGGAGATCGACTTCCATACCGACACGTACGACGCGGTAGAACAATGGGTGAACGCCAATCTCGAACGATATGACTTCACGATCGGCTCAGTTCACTACGCCAGCGACGGTCGTCTGATCTATCCGCCGCTCTATGACGAAATGACGCTCGACGAGGTGTTCACGGCATACCTGCAGGAAATCGAGACCGCGGTGCGCACCGGTTGGTTCTGTTCGATTGGTCACCTGGACATCCCGAAACGCTATTTGCCCAAGCGCTATCGAATGTACGAACCGGCAGATATTCGTGACCGTTTGCAGCCGGTTTTCCAGGCCATGATCGACTCGAATGTCGGTTTCGAGATCAACACGTCTGGCATTCGGCAGGCCCCCAAGACGAGCATGCCTGGACCAACGATCGTTCGCTGGTATGCGGATGCGGGCGGCACTCGTATCACCACGGGTACCGATTCCCACACAGAGCGCACGATCGGCGCGGGTGTGCCACTGACGCTCGAGATGCTGCGACTCTGCGGTGTGCCCGCCGTCATGTCCTTTCGGGAGCGCCAGGGAACTCCGGTGCCAATCGATCAGCTCCTGGCGCGTGGCGCCGCCTGACAATCATGCGATCGCAGGGGGGCAATCGCTCGAATCAGTCCGGTCTTGGGGACCGGCTGCCTGATTGGGAAGACGATTGGAAACCCCAGACGTGGAAACCACCGGCTGAGGCTGACGAGTACGACGCGGCCGGAAATCGGCGCCCTCGCATTAGCCGGGCAGCCGTTCGGGCTGCCCAGCAGCCCCGCATCGATCGAAGGCGGGAACAACTCCTCCTGGCAGTCTCCCCGGCGGTCACCGGACTGCTTGCCCTCTTGCTTTGGTTTCTGTCGCCATTGCCGGGAGCCGGGTCGATGCCATTGGCATTCATCGTTCTGGCCGCGGTCCAGGTGGTCGGATTCCTGGTGACGCGGGACGATCGGCCTGATGCGTTGGCCAAGCCATGGACGATTCACCTGGCTGCCTCGATCGGGTTGCTCCCAATGTTGGCCATCCAGGTCGCGCTCATTCGTGAACCATATGTCTCGATCGAAAGCGGTTCCGCGATTCCGGCTGTCCTGGCGACCCTGCTGGTGATCTTTTTTTCGTTCGCGCTCGCGGTCGTTTCCGCCGCCCGATTCTGGTCGCGGCCGGATCAAGCGTCACGTGTCTTCTTGCCGGTCGCGCTCCTGATTCCCCAAGCTGTTGGGGAGCGCGAGCAGATTGGCGTTGAGCAGGCGCTCGGCATCGTGGCGATGGCAATGCTCCTTGGCGCCGTGGCGACGGCGATATCGTCCTATGTCGGGGTGGGAATCCGCCTGCTCATCCCACCGGCTGTGCTTGCGCTGCAAATCCTGATTCTTTGGGTTGCCGACCGGGGTCCGGTTTTTCACCCAACCAGCGGTGGCATCGTCCGTTTTCTCTACATCCTGATGTTGGCGACCGCGGTCGTGCTGGTTGTCAGCGTGCCGATTTTTGCAGTTTGGTTGCGCCGCTGGGCGCCGCCAGGGGCGACCGGCGCCGCGTCTGTGCGATCGCGGTAGCAGGAACGAAAATGGCCGGGCGAGCTGCATGCTCACCCGGCCGTTCAGACACGACGTTAGCTGATCGCCTTGCCGTTCAGGGACGCATTCTCCTCGGATCGATCTGTCGAGGGGTCACTGACCGCGACCGATACGACGACCTCGTTCGGTTTCGGTTTCATGACGGTCACACCCTGGGTGGCACGCCCAATGAGCGAGATTTGTGACGCCGGCATGCGAATGACCTGACCGCTCGAACTGATGAGCATGACGGTCTGGTCCGGCCGAACCATCTGCGCTCCCACCAGGTCGCCAGTCTTCTCGGTGCGTTTCATTGCGGTTACGCCCTTTCCGCCTCGCTTCTGAAGCGGGAAGTGCTTGAGCGCGGTTCGCTTGCCGAATCCGTTGGCGGAAATCACGAGCAGGTCTGAACCCTCGGACGAGACCTCCGACGCAATCACCATGTCGCCTTCTTCCAGACGAATTCCGCGCACTCCAGCGGCGGGGCGACCCATCGGCCGGACGTCCTCTTCCGAGAAGCGGATCGCCTGCCCGAGCTTGGTCGAGAGCACGACGTCATCGCTACCGGAACTTACCCGCACCCAAACGAGCTCGTCCCCTTCCTCGAGACCGATCGCGATCAACCCGTTGGATCGCACGGCCTTGAACTGGTCGAGCGACACACGTTTCACCGTTCCCTTGCGGGTCGTGAAGAAGAGGTAACTCGCCGATGAAAAGTCGCGAATGTTGAGGAACGTCGTGACGGTTTCATCCGGAAGCATGCTCACGATGTTGACGATCGGGAGACCCTTGGCCGTGCGGCCGGCATCGGGCAGCTCGTGGACCTTCACCTGATAGACCTTGCCACGGTTTGTAAAGACAAGCAGGGAGTCCATGGTGTTCGCAGCCAGGATGTGTTGCACGCCGTCCTCGTCGCGCATGGTCAGGCCGGTAACACCTTTGCCGCCCCGGCGTTGAGTGCGATAGACATCGGCCGGGATTCGCTTGACATAGCCGCGATTGGTCATCGTGACCAGCACATCGACTTCCGGGATCAAGTCTTCGACACTTAGATCGGACGACACATCCTGGATGATCGTGCGGCGCTCGTCGCCGTACTTCTCCTTGAGATATGCCAGGTCCTGCTTGATCGCGGCCAGAACTTTCTGCGGGTCGGCGAGCAGCGCTTCCAGCTCCGCAATGATCGCCATGACCTCTTTGTACTCGTCTTCGATCTTCTGGCGCTCGAGACCGGCCAGGCGCGCCAATCGCATATCGAGAATGGCGTTGGCCTGTATTTCGGTGAATCCAAAGCCGCTCATCAGGTTGGACCGAGCTTCTTCGGTCGTTCCTGAGGCGCGAATCGTGGCAATGATCTGATCGATGGAGTCGAGCGCCTTGAGCAGCCCTTCGAGGATATGAGCGCGGCGACGGGCGCGCTCCAGCTCGTACTCCGCTCTGCGGACGACGACCTCTTGCCGGTGGCCGATGTACTCCTGAAGCGCGCGTCGCAGGCTGAGAATACGTGGCTGGGATCCTCGCTCCACCAGCGCCAGCATATTGACGCCAAACGATTGCTGCAGCGAGGTGTGCTTGAAGAGGTTGTTGAGCACCTTGAGCGGCTGTGCATCGCGTTTGAGCTCGATGACCATTCGCATTCCGGTACGGTCGGACTCGTCACGCAGGTCGCTGATCCCGTCGAGCTTGCCGTCCTTCACCAGTTCGGCAATGCGCTCGAGCAAGAGGGCTTTGTTGACCTGGTAGGGGAGCTCGGTAACGATGATCTGGAAACGATTGCCGCGCGCCGACTCTTCGACGAATGCTTTGGCGCGGATGACGACGCGACCTCGGCCAGTCGCATAGGCAGCGCGGATGCCTTCAGTGCCGAGAATGGTCCCTCCGGTAGGGAAGTCGGGACCTGGCACGTGTTCCATGAGCTCATCGACGGACGCATCCGGATTGTCGATGAGATGTGAAATGGCATCGCACAGTTCGCCAAGGTTATGCGGCGGAATATTGGTCGCCATGCCCACGGCAATACCGGCCGAACCGTTGAGCAGCAGGTTTGGTAGCCGCCCGGGAAGAACTGTCGGCTCTTCCATGGAGGCATCGTAATTGGGTTTGAAGTCGACGGTGTTCTTGTCGATATCGAGCAGCAGCTCGTCGGAAATGAGCGACAGCCGCGATTCGGTGTAGCGCATCGCCGCCGCGCCATCGCCATCGACCGAGCCGAAGTTGCCTTGCCCATCGATGAGGGGATAGCGAAGATTGAACGGCTGCGCCATGCGGACGAGCGTGTCGTAGACGGCATCGTCACTGTGGGGGTGGTAGTTCTTGAGCACCTCACCAACGGTACCGGCACTCTTGCGGTAGCGCTGGGTCGAGCGCATCCCCATTTCCCACATCGCATAGAGGACGCGGCGGTGAACTGGTTTGAGGCCGTCGCGGGCATCGGGAAGCGCGCGCTGAACGATGACGCTCATTGCGTAGTCGAGATATGACTGCCGCACTTCGGTATCGATGTTCGCTACGCGAACGTTTCCAATATCCACGAATCAGGGATCCTTTTCAGAGTAGATCGCAGTCAAAATGACCCTGAATTCTACCATTTTCCTGGCGTAATTTCGAGTGTTCGTACAAGTCAGATTCCGCGTGATTGCTGACGATTTCCATCGATCTCGTGGCGAGAACGCCAGACAAGAAACGCCGACTGACGAGGCAGAGCAAAGCTGACTGACAGGTCGGTCGAGCGACAAGAAAACGGGTCGCCCTCTCGTGAAGGCGACCCGTACCAGTTGGATCCTGTTGCGCGCGACTACCCTGCGACGAGCTGGTACCCGCAATTGGTGCAGAACTTCGCTCCTGGGGTCACAGGTGTGCCGCAGTTCGGGCAGAAGTTGAGCTGGCCCTGCGCTCCGCCAGGCGCCGCCGCCGCAGCGCCGCCCTGGTTTCCGCTCTGGCTCTGCTTGATCGCGTCGGCCATCGCCTGACCCATGGCCATGCCAGCGCCCAGGCCAACGCCTGTTGCCGCTGCGCCACCGCCGCTGGGGTTCTGTGCGGCGTCGCGCATCGCTTGCGCGGCCTGAAACTGGGTGAAGGCGCCCATGTCGCCAATCGCGCCCATGCCAGAGCGCTGGTCGATCATCGCGGCAACTTCTTCCGGCGGAGTGATGGCCTCCACCTGGAAGGTCACCAGCTCGAGACCGATGCGGTCGAAGTCGTCGCTCAGTGACGCGCGAGAGACCGAATTGAGGTCGGTCATCATGCCGGGTAGATCGGTGAGCGTGCTCTTCATATCCCCGAGGATGTCGTTGAAGTTGCTCACGATGATCGAGCGCAGGAAGTCCTCGATGTTCGCGATCGAGTATCCCCCGCGTGTGCCGACGATGTAGTTCACGAAGAGCGTGGGATTCGTGACGCGGATCGAGAACGTGCCGAACGCGCGCAGGCGCACCATGCCGAGCTGCGTGTCGGAGAAGGTCATTGGGGTCGGTGTGCCCCATTTCAGTCCGGTGAACTCACGGGACGAAACGAAAAAGACCTCGGCCGTAAACGGTGATTTGCCGCCGAATGGCGCACCGATGATGCTGCCCAGGAGCGGGATGTTGTTGGTCGAGAGCGTGTGCCGTCCGGGGCCGAAGGTATCGAGCGCTTTGCCGTCCCGGACGAAAACCGCAGTCTGGTTCTCCCGAACGACAAGTTGGGATCCAAGGCGGAACTCGCCAGAGCCGCTTTCTGGCACACGCCGGACGATCTCGTCTGGCCGCTCATCTGTCCACTGAACCAGGTCCAAAACTGCCAATGTAGCTACTCCTGTCGAAAGCGAATCGACACGTGCAAAGGGGTGCTAGCCTTCAGATTCGAGCGAAGCGGGGAGCTCGGCAGCCGCCGCGTTGCCGGCCTTGAGCGCCGCCAGGCGCTCCTCGATGTCCGCGTCGTAGTCGAGTTCCTCGAACTGCGCATCGATCGAGTCGTCCTGCATTTCGAGCATGGCGGCGGTTCTGGCTTCCTGATTCCGGATCTTGCGCTCCATGCGGTCGAGATCGGACGTGGGATCCATCGACGAGAAATCCGTGCCAGAAAGCGATTCCGCGATCTGTGCCTGGGCGCGAGCGCGCTTCTGGCGGGCAATGAGCGAATCGCGCTGGCTGCGCGTCTGATCGTACTTGGCCTCCAGCTGGGAAAGTTGGCTCTTTAGCTTCGCGACGGCCTGGTTCTGGAGCTCGAGTTGCTGCTCGTAGAGCGCGGCATTGTCGCCATAGTCTTTCTGTCGGCGCAACGCTTCACGGGCCAGGTCGTCTTTCCCGGCGTCGACGGCGCGCTGCGCCTTTTCGCCCCATGCGTCGGCCAGTTTCCGCGTTTCGTTGCGCTCGAACTCGAGCTCTTTTTCTTGCGCAATCATGGCTGCGACCTGCTTGCGAGCGTCGCCGATGTTCGACTCCATGTCGCGCAGGATCTGGTCGATCATGATCTCCGGGTCTTCGGCCTGATCGAGCAAATCATTGACATTGGCGCGCACAAGGCGTGACACGCGATCGATAACTCCCATTGATGATTCCTCCGTTTTCGTTGCAGTGGCGCGTGGCTGCTCTCACGCGGATTGCAGACCGATTGTTTCGCGCCGAAATCAATTATCTCACTTGGCCCGATAGGTTTCGATATCGTCGGGATGCACGTCGGTCGCGGTGAAGTTCTGTACCGCGCCATCGATATCGAGTTGCACGACACTGGAATCTGCCGATGTGCCGGTGCGGATCACTCCTGGGCCGCTTCGGCTGCGTTCGTTCGGCACAGTGACCTTCGCCTTGCCAATCGTCTCCGACCATGCCACCCCTGCTGGCTCGCTGGCAGCCAATAGGCGTCGGGGCGACGTCGCCGGGTCAGTGGACAGCCAGAGCCACATCTGCGGCTTGTTGTCCAGCCGAATAAAGCGCTCGGTGCCGGCGGAGGTGTCGACATCGATGATCGCCTCGATCAGATGGTCGTCACCCATGATCGACATGGCGTCGCCCAGGCTGAGCTCCGGAAGCTCGACACGCTCAGGCGCCTTGGCCTCCCCGTCGTCGAAGGCCTTCTCGGTTGCTGGTGCGGGCTTGACCTCTTTCACCGGCTTGACCGGCCGGCCCTTGTCGATGACATTGCCGCGAAGCGAGAGGCTCGCTTTCAGTTCCGCGATCTGCGCGGTTACCGCTGCGGCCGCTCCGTCCTCGCCGGCTTCGATGGCGTCCACCCCTGTGTCGAGGGCAGTCGCCTTGACCAGCAATCCTTCGTCGAAGAGCCGCAGTTGCGCCAGCGCGATGTCATCGACGGGACGGTCGGAGAAGAGACCGCCATAGCCATAGCTGAGCGACTGAACCAGGTTCGCCGCGTTGCGAAGACCTTGCACGACCGGCTCGAGTTCGTTCACCTGCGTCACGTTTCGCGCCGCGGCGGCGGTGCGCTGAATCGATTCGACCCGGGTTGCATCCTGGTTCAGCTGGCGAGCAATTTCATTGCGAAGCACGCGATCGGAATCACGTGCTTGTTCCTTGCTCTTGTAACCGGTGTAGCCATGAATTCTGCCGAGCATCGATTCGGCGCTGTCTTCATAGTTCTCGGCGAACTCGTTCGTCCGACCGACCGCATCATCGACCGCGCCCTTGACCGTATCGGTCCCGCTGCTCACGCTTTCCTTGATCCAGTTTTCGAACTGATCGGCTTTTGCTTCGGCCTTCAACATGGTTTCTCGAAACCAACTCATTGTTCCCGCTCCTTGATTGGTCGCTTGGCGACCATACTATCCGATGCTCAGGAAAGGAAGATCTGCGCTCCGCAATAGGGGCACGTGACCACTCCCTTTCCTGCAAGCTCCAGCTTTCCGCCGCAATTGGGACAGAACTGCGCGCCTTGCAGTTTGGATGCGTCGACGGAATACAGCATGCCCTTGTTCCAGTCGACGTAGCCACTGAACAGACCGCGACCGACGAGCTCGTTCAAGTCCTTCTCGACCTGGTCTCGGGTCGAATGCATCTCGAGCACGAGATCCGAGATAGAGACCTGTCCGCGCGTCGAGACAATGTTGAGCAGTTGACGCTGCTGATCCACCTTCGCCATCTGCTTTTCTTCCAGCGATCCCTTGCGAGTGAAGAATACGCCTCCCGCAACGAGGGGAATCACAACTGCGCCAAGCAGCAGCACCAGACCGAAAATGGCGGCAGTTCGGTCGAGCTTGTCCTCGTTCATTGCAGAGACCAGCCACGCGCCACCGGCGATCCCCAGGATCGCTCCCGCCGCGATCATGCCCAGTCCAACCATTTTTCCCGATGAGCTCATCGCATACCTCGATCGAACCAACGAGCGCCGTTTCGCTCAGGAGGAATTGTCGCGAACTTCACGCAAGAACGCGAGTGTCTGTAGCGCGCAATTTTGCCATGTGAACATTGCCGACCGTTCCCGACCCCGTGAGACTGCGCTCCTGCGCCAGTTCTCATCGTCAAGCGCGCGCGCCAACGCACCGGCAATTCGGTGGGCATCGCACGGATCGACCAGTATCCCTGCGTCGCCGCAAAGCTCAGGCAGTGACGACCGATTTGCCGCGACCACTGGAGTTCCGCACGCCATCGATTCGAGCACGGGTAGTCCGAAACCTTCGTAGAGCGAAACGAACGCCGTCACGGACGCGGCGGAGTAGAGCGTTGGGAGATCGGCATCGCCAACGTACCCGACGTGCCGGATTCTCGTGGAGAATGGGCTGCGTCGCGCTCGATCGAGAATCTCGTCGCCTCGCCATCCTGGTCGACCGCACAGCACGAGGACCAGCTCAGGATCGTCTCCAGCCAGAATCTCGAACGCCTGGATCAGTCTCAGGAGATTCTTGCGGGGGTGAATTGTTCCGACAGCGAGTATGTATCGCTGTGGCAGCTCGAGGGAAGCTCGAAGCCGATCGATAGCCACAGGGTCGGCGGGGGAGAACGCTGGCGAGATCCCATGCGGAATCACGGCGATCTTCTCCTGTGGAATATCGAGCAGTTCGACGAGATCGCGTCGGGTGGACTCCGAGACAGCGATGATTCCGGTCGCCGCATGACAGTTCCAACGCGTGGTCCATTCCAGTTGCTTACGGTGAAATGGTTCGTGACTCTCCGGTTCGATGAGATATCCGAGATCGTGCACGGTTACGACCGAAACAGGATGCACCGGGGGAATGACATGTGAGGGGACAAAGAGGAGATCGGGTGGATTCCGGCGCATCTCGAGCGAGAGGTTGCGCAAGGTCCAGAAACGCGGTCCCGGAATACAGACTGCCTCCCCGGGGAAGCTCACGTTCTGGGGTGGCGTGGATCGGTTGAAGTAGACGCGGACGTCGTCAGACGGATCGAGTTCGGCAAGCGCGCCGAGCAATTCGATGGCATACCGTTCGGTGCCGGTCGGTTGACCGACCGTTGCCCGGCTTCCGTCGATGCCGATGCTGCGCGCCTGCCGCGGCGTGGTCAGCTCAGCTCCGACAGCAACGGCCCAAGCGCGAACATGAAATCACCCTTGCAGGCAACTTCGCCATCGACCGTGGCAGTCCCGCTTCCAGTTCCGATCGAGCGGCGGACTTGACCAATCTCGACTTCGAGCCGGAGCGTATCGCCAGGTTTCACCTGGCGCTTGAAACGCACGTTGTCGATCCCGGCAAAGAAAGCGATTCGCCCCTTGTACTCATCCAGCGATCCAAGCGCAATACCGCCAACCTGGGCGAGCGCCTCGACGATGAGCACGCCTGGCATCACCGGATACTCGGGAAAGTGCCCCTGAAAAAAGTGCTCGTTGATCGTCACGTTCTTGATGCCGACCGCACGCTTGCCGGCCTCCAGCTCGACGACACGATCGACAAGCAAGAAGGGAAACCGGTGCGGCAAGATCTTCTGAATGGCGACAGCGTCGAGGATCGTCGTCGACTCCTTGTCGGTCATGATTGGCGCCTTTCTAGCGGACGGCCGCGCCGGCAAGGTCGCCGACGGGAACCAACTGATCGCGATCTGGCCCGACTCCCACCATCGATACCGGTGCTCCGGCGAGCTCACCGATTCGCGCAATGTAGTCGAGTGCTCTGGGTGGAAGTTCGCTCGCCGCGCGCGCGGCGGTGATGTCCTCCAGCCACCCTGTGGACGGAGACAGCACCGGCTGGACACGATCGTAGTCCGTGGAAATGCTCGGCACCGTGGTGATAGGGCGGCCGTCGAGCTCGTATCCGACTCCGAACTGGATCGGATCGAAGGCATCGAGCACGTCCAGCAGGGTCAGGGCAATCTCGGTCACGCCGTTGAGCCTTACGACCCGACGCGCCGCCACGGCATCGAACCAGCCCACGCGCCGGGCGCGTCCTGTGGTGGTGCCATATTCACGTCCACGCTCACGAATCTCGTTTCCGGTCTCGTCGAAGAGCTCGGTCGGGAACGGGCCGCTTCCAACCCGGGAGCTATAGGCTTTGAAGACCCCGATGACGGTATCGACCTGATTGGGCGCGATACCGGCGCCCTGGCAGGCTCCGGCTGCGGTCGGGGAGGACGAGGTGACATAGGGATAGCTCCCATAGTCGATGTCCAGCAGCGCGCCCTGGGCGCATTCGACGACCACTCGTTCACCTCGGTCGAGCGCGTCCTGCACCACTTCTTCCGCGTGCCCCAGATAGGGGACGAGAATCTCTGCCGCCTGGAGCAAGAGATCGGTGGTTGCAGCCGCGTCGACTTCTTCAGCGCCGTAGTAACCGGAAAGCAGCCGGTTTCGCGCGTCGAAGTTCCGTGCCAGATCTTCTCGTACAGTCCGCTCGTCGCAGAGGTCGACCATGCGCATTCCACGGCGGGACACCTTGTCCGCATAGGCTGGCCCGATCCCGCGAAGCGTTGTGCCGATCGGCGCCTTTCCACGCAGCGATTCTTCTCCGCGATCGATCCTGGAATGAAACGGGAGCACCACATGGGCACGGTCCGAGATGACGAGCGCGGAGGTGTCGATCCCACGCTCCTGCAGTTCGGCAAGTTCCCTGGCCAGTTGCAGAGGGTCGATGACCACGCCAGCGCCGATGACGCAGGTCGTACCAGGTGAAAGGATGCCGGATGGCACGAGGTGCATCTTGAAGACGCCCTGTGATGTGGAGATGGTGTGACCGGCGTTGCTGCCCCCGTTGGCGCGAACCACCATGCCCGAGGCGCCGGCAAGCGCATCGGTGATCTTGCCCTTCCCCTCGTCTCCCCACTGTCCGCCGAGTACGATCGTTGCTGGCATCGTCTTCCTAACGTGTTCCGAATTCGATCTCGTGCGATCGATCAACCATTTCCTGGAGTCCAGTCCTTTGGGGCGCCCGCCTGGGACTGCAACGCGATGATCTGCTCGCGCATGTTCAGGATGATCTCGACTCCCGCAAGGTTGACCCCAAGATCGTTGGTCAACCGCTCGATGGTCATGACGCGTTCGATGGTTTCTTCCCGATAGAGCCGAAAATGCTCATCGGACTCCGCCGGACCGATCAGTCCGGCTCGCTCGAGATAGCGTACCCGGCGCGCAGTCACGCCAGCGCGCGTCGAGATCGCCTGAAGCGTCACATAGCGAGTTTCGATCATATCGCCAGATCTGCCGGCCTGGTTCATGGGTCAACCTCCAGATCGCAGGTCCCGCAACTCTTCGAGCAGCGCTTTTTCGCGGTCGGTCAGATTCGTGGGTAGCATGACGTTCGCCTTCGCGAGCAGGTCGCCGCGTTCGCCGGTTTTCGACTTCAGCCTCGGCATTCCCTGGCCCCGGAGCCGGAAGACCTTGCCCTGTTGCGTTTCGGCAGGGATCGTCAGCTCGACGCGGCCGGTGGGTGTGGCCACCGTGGCTTTTCCGCCCAACAGCGCGGTGAGCATCGGGACTTCGACCTCGGTGCGCAGGTTGTCGCCCTCGCGTACAAACCGCTTGTCGTCGGCCACCTTGACGATCAGATAGACATCCCCGTTGGGGCCACCAGCTTCGCCTGCGCCGCCTTGACCGGCGACGCGGATGCGTGAGCCATTGGCAACTCCCGCCGGAATCTTGACCTCGATGGTCTTGATGCGTGGAATGTACCCGGCGCCATCGCACGTCGGACAGATCGTGTTGCGCACCAGGCCAGTGCCTCCGCAGGTAGGACAAACCTCCTCGGCCTGTATGTCGAAGCGGCGAGCAGTACCCCTGAACGCCTCCTCGAACGTGACCTCGACCTCTGCGTCTATGTCCTGACCTCGTCGCGGCCGGGGAGTGGCCCGTGCAAACGTATCCGAACCGCGCCGTCCGCCACCAAAGCTGCCGAACAGCGTCTCGAAGAAGTCCGAATGATCACCCGTCGAACCGAAGTTCGTGGTGGTGTATCCACCGCTCTGCCCGGTGAACCAACTGCCGAAGTCCTCGCTCGAAGCCCGACGCGGGCCGCCTGCTGGCTCGTCGCCCGTGTATCCGGCATCCTTGTACCGTTGCCATTCCTCGCCATAGCGATCGTAGAGCTTGCGCTTTTCCTGATCGGAGAGGACCTCGTAGGCCTCGTTGACCTCTTTGAAGCGCTCTTCGGCTTGTGCGTCGCCGGGGTTCACATCGGGATGATGCTTCCGTGCTGCTTTGCGAAATGCGGCTTTCAGCGCCGCATCGTCGGCCGAGCGCTCGACGCCGAGCACCTTGTAGTAGTCCTTGAATTCAAGCTTGGGCATCGGGTGCTTCCGGTCGAACGGTGGACGGTGAGGTCGAAGAAGACCGGCGTCCCACCTGGCGGCGCGGCTTTCGCCCAACATTCACTTCAGAAACGACAACCGCGTCTTCGGACGCTGCCGATGGTTGCTTGACAAAGTCGTTCGGGCCGCTGGTCTTGCGATAGATCCACGCGAGTCCGATACCCGCCGGGATGGCAAACGCAAGCCCTGCCCATGGAAACACGATGGCAAGAAGAGTCGTCACTCCGGCGATGCCATCTTCGATGAAGGAAACCATCGGATTGGCGAGCCCGTTGGTAGCCACAGTGATGCGGGTTCGGTTGATCGACTTGTAGGCATGCACCGCTCCGGCAACGCCGAGCCCGATGAAGAGGGCGACGACTTCATGAATATCGCCTTCGTCTGAGACCACAGCCATCATCAGGAACATGCCAGCTGCCGGCCGGATAGGCGAGTTGATGAGATCGTTGATGTGATCGATACGGGGAATCTTGTCGGCAATCAGGTCGATGGTGACCAGCGCGAGCAGAATGGCGATTCCGCCGACAGAAGAAATGATGTTGTACGGCTGCGGGAGATTCACATAGTTGGTGAATCGATCCGCAAGAGCCAACCCGAGAATTGGCAGGAACGCATTGAGACCAGCCGCTGCCGCAAGCAGCACCCCGGTCAAGGCATTTGTCACGGATTCACCCTGAAGCGCGCAAGCCGACACCCTTCGTGCACGGCGGAACCATGATACCAGTTTGGTCGGAGAGCCCGGACGCGTCAACAGCGGCGAGGGCCCGCAGCCTCACCGCTATTGCATGCTCGCATGCTCTCTCGACGCGGTCCGTCGGAGCTACATGATGGAGCGAACGACGGTCACCAATTTGCCCTGGATTTCGACATTCTCCGGGTTGGTGTAGATGGGCTCCATCGTGACATTCGCCGGCTGCAAGCGGACGCGCCCGTTCTCGTAGTAGAACTTCTTGAGCGTTGTTTCCTTCTCGTCCCTGAGCCAGACGGCGACGGTGTCTCCGTTTTCACAGGTTGCCTGATGCTTGAGCAGGACGACGTCTCCATCGTTGATGAGCGAATCGACCATCGAGTGCCCCTTGACGCGCAGCGCGAAAAGATTGGCGCCGCCATCCGGGATGAGCTCAGAACTGAGCTCGATCGACTCGCTGGCCTCGGCCCCTTCCAGCTCTTCGGGGACAGGAATCGGAAGTCCAGCGGCAATCTGTCCGACGATCGGGACAGCCACCACTTTGCGCCGCCCCGGCCCACGATTCACGAGCTCGATGCCTCGTGAGATGTTGCGGTTGCGACGGATGAGGTTGTGGGCCTCGAGGACCTTCAGGTTGTAGTCGACAACACTGGTTGACGAAATGCCCAGCTCGGCCTGAATATCGCGAATTGTGGGCGGATAGTCGTTCTCGTCCAGAAAGTTCTCGATGAAGTCGAGAATCGCCTGTTGCCTTCGAGAGAGGTCCTTCATACTTTTCTCCATGCCATAGGTCCCAGTGCGGGCGCGGGTTCCTGGAACTCGATTATATGGCGAACACATGTTCGTGTCAAACACTCGTTCTCTTTGTGACGCCAACGGCACAAACTCAAGCAGGATGTGTCCAGGCAGTCGAGATATCTGTTTTGACGAAAGACTCTCGCTATGACTGACAATTCACCCTCCGAGCTTTCGCTTGCCCTGGAAAAACTCGAATACGATGCGGTCCGCATGCGCCTGGCCGCGCAATGCCTGTTCACCGTATCTGCCGAGACTGCCTCGACCCTGGAGCCATCGACGGATCGTTGGTTGGTCGATCGGTGGCTCGAGGCGACCGCCGAAGGCGTCGATCTGCTCACCAACTTCCCGGACATCTCGATTGGTGGAGCGCGCGACATTCGATCGGGAGCCGAGCGCGCCGGAAAGGGGAGTCGCCTGCTTCCGCAGGAGTTGATGACGATCGCGGAGACCGCCCGAGCCGCGCGCTTGCTGCGGAGATCGATCCAGCGCTTACCCGAAGTCGGTCTGCGATTCCCGCAGCTCCTGGATCTCTCGTCGGGTCTCATCGACGCAATCGAGCTGGAAAACACGATTGGTCGGGCAATCGGCCCATCGGGTGATGTCCTCGATTCAGCGAGCCCGGCGCTTTCGAGAATCCGAAAGGAGGTGCGGATCGCGCATGGGCGGTTGATGGATCGACTCAACCGCTTCGTCGGCGGATCGAACCCGGCCCTGCAGGATTCGATCGTTACTTCCCGGGACGGGCGCTATGTCGTTCCGGTCCGGGCCGACAGCCGCAACCAGGTGCCCGGTGTGGTGCACGATGTTTCGTCGAGCGGACAAACGATCTTCGTCGAACCTCTCGAGGTGGTGGAGCTCAACAATCGGTGGCGAGAGGCGCAGATCGAGGAAACGCGCGAGGTGGAGCGGATCCTCGATGAGCTGAGCGCAGAAACCGGGCGATTTGCGAATGAGCTGAAGCTGACGGTCGAATCGGTGGCGAGAATCGATTTCGCGATGGCAAAGGCGAGACTCGCCTTCGAGATGCGTGCAACCCAACCGTCGATCTGGAGCCAGGTGAACGGTGACCGTGACTCCGCGGGGCATCCCAGTCAGCGGATCCGGCTCAGACGGGCGCGGCACCCGCTGCTCGATCCGAAGACGGTGGTGCCTATCGATATCGACCTGGGCGAGGATTTTCGGATCTTGCTCATTACCGGCCCGAACACCGGCGGCAAGACCGTGGCGCTCAAGACCGTGGGACTCCTTTCGGCCATGGCGCAATCCGGTCTCTTCATTCCCGCGGACGATCACTCGATCTTGCCGGTTTTCAGCTCGTACTTCGTCGATATTGGTGACGACCAGAGCATCGCTCAGAGTCTTTCCACCTTCTCGGCGCATATCGCTTCGGTCATCGCGATGCTGGAACACGTGGAACCGACCAGCCTCGTGCTGATCGATGAGGTGGGTTCGGGCACCGACCCCATCGAAGGCTCAGCGCTGGCGCGCGCGATCATCGCGGAACTTCTGGAGCGCGGTCCGCTGGTCATCGCCACGACGCACTATGCCGAGGTCAAGAGTTTCGCCTATGAGACTGTTGGCGTTGAGAATGCCTCGGTGGAGTTCGATGTGGAGACACTGCAACCCACCTACCGCGTCGTCATCGGAGTTCCCGGGCAATCGAACGCGTTGTCGATCGCGAGACGGCTGGGGCTTGGCGAGCGGGTACTCGATCGCGCGGCGGGATACATCGATTCCGAGACTGTCAGAACCGATGAGCTCCTCGGCGAGCTCCGGGTAATTCGCGATCGGACGGAGCAGGAACGCGAGCAGGCGGCGCAAGAACGGCGGGAAGCTGCCCGACTCAGGCGCGCAGCTGCGGAAGAACTGCGCAATGCCGAAATCGAGCGACTGAATGCGCGAGAGGAAGCAATTGCCGCCGCAGAGGCCGAGCTTTCAGAGGCGCGTGCGAGCGTTCGCCGGCTGCAACAGGCGGCTGCCGCCCGTCCCGATCAACGGCCCTCGATCGAACGACCTCAGGAGGAGCTCGACCGCGCGGTGCGGCAGGTGAAGGATCTTCGACGCAGCCTGGGCGCCAGCCGGCCGCGGCAAGCGCTGCCGACACTCTCCGTGGGAGACCGCGTCGAGGTGACGACGCTTGGCATGGAGGGCGAGATCGCATCGATCGAAGGAGACACCGCCGACGTCGTGATGGGCGGACTCCGTATTCGGCAGCAGCTGTCCAGTCTCAAGCGGCTTGGAGGCGCTCGCAAGGAACCGGCACGCAAGGTTTCGATCGCGTCGAACTCCGGAGTCTACGTGCCGATGGAAATCGACATTCGCGGAGAGCGGGTGGCGGATGTGGAAGACCAGCTCGAGCGCTATCTGGATAGCGCGTATCGGGCGAACCTGCCAAGCGTGCGCATCATCCACGGAAAGGGCACCGGAGCGTTACGCCAGGCTGTCCGCCGTCAGCTATCGTCCCATCCTGGGATCGAGCGTAGCGAACCGGGCTCGCAGGGCGAAGGCGGCGATGGTGTGACCATCGCGTACTTTGCCGAGTCATGAGTCGAGTTGCTCTATCACACGACGGAAAGCGCCGCTTCGGCATCGCGGTGGCGCTCGACCGCGAGCTCGACCTCATCGAGCACCGTGTCGAGCGCCTTGGCCCACTCTTCGTCGAGTTCCATGAGCCGTAGGCGAAGCGAGTTTGGCGTGATCTTGATGGCATGCCCAAATCGAGCGATCAATTTGCGGGCGTTCAGCTTTGTCGTGTCGACCGGGCGAATGACGATCTCGCGTTCGCGTTCGACAATCGAGCCAATTCCCAGCCGCTCCGATCTGAGCCGAAGCTTGATGAGCGCAAGGAGATGCTCGACCTCAGTCGGGATGTCGCCGAAGCGGTCTTCCAGTTCGGTGCGAATTTCACGCAACCCACGGTCGTCTTCGATCCCCGAAATGGCGCGATAGGTCGCCAACCGCAGCTCGACATCCTGAATATAGTCAGCCGGGATCAGCGCAGTGATGGGCAAATCCATCGTAACCGCCTCGATCTCTGGAATCGGCGTGCCTCTGCGCGCTTCCTCGACAGCTTGCGCCAGGAGGCGAAGGTACAGCTCATAGCCGATCTCCGCGATGTGCCCGCTTTGTTCGGCACCGAGCAGGTTCCCTGCTCCGCGAATCTCCATATCGCGCAGCGCGACGCGCATACCTGACCCGAGTTCAGTCGCCTCCTGGATCGCCTCGAGTCGCGCTTCGGCCTCGGGCGAAAGCGGCTTGTCGGGTTTCACCAGCAAGTAGGCATAGGCGCGGTGCGCGCCACGCCCTACGCGTCCTCGCAGTTGATAGAGCTGTGTCAAGCCAAAGGTGTCGGCGTTGTCGATGATGATGGTGTTCGCGTTCGGAATGTCGACCCCGGATTCGATGATGGTTGTGCAAACGAGAACGTCGAATTCCCCTTGCACGAATTTCATCATCACAGATTCCAGCACATCCTCGTCCATCTGCCCATGACCGACACCGATCCGCGCTTCCGGCACGATTTCATGAAGGTGTTTGACCACCTTCGAGATCGACTGGACTCGATTGTGAACGAAGAAGATCTGCCCCCCGCGCTCGATCTCACGCAAGATGACATCGCGGATCAGCTGATCGTTCGTCTTCGTGACGAACGTGCGGATCGGCAAGCGGGCGTTTGGCGCCGTCTCGATCACGCTGATATCGCGAATGCCGGCCAGCGCGATATGAAGCGTGCGCGGGATCGGCGTGGCGCTCATCGAGATGATGTCCACCTCGGTCCGCAAATGCTTGAGGAACTCCTTCTGCCGGACACCGAACCGTTGCTCCTCATCGATGATGACCAGTCCCAGGTCCCTGAAGCGCACATCGCGCTGGACCAGGCGGTGCGTGCCGATCACGATGTCGACCGAGCCGTCCGCCAATCCGGCGACGATCTGTTTCTGCTCCTTCTCGGATCGAAGGCGGGAGAGCATTTCCACTCGTACCGGAAACGCGGACAAGCGCTGCGTGAAGGTCGCGAAATGCTGCAACGCCAACACTGTGGTCGGGACGAGCACGGCCACCTGCTTGCCAGCATTCACCGCTTTGAACGCTGCACGCATGGCAACCTCGGTTTTCCCGAAACCTACGTCGCCGCAAATCAGCCGGTCCATTGGCTTCTCGGAGGCCATGTCCGACTTGACGTCGATGATTGCTCGCGCCTGATCCGCTGTTTCCGTGTAGGGAAACGAATTGTCGAGCTCATGATCCCAGACGCTATCCGGACCGAATCGATACCCCTGGGCGGTGTCGCGCGCCGCATAGAGATTGATCAGCTCATAGGCCATGTCACGCACCGCACGACGCACGCGCCGCTTCGTCTTGACCCATTCACCAGAGCCGAGGGTATTGAGTGCCGGTGAAAGCCCACCTGACGAATAGACCGTGACCCGATGCGATTGATCGACCGGCACATAGAGGCGCTCGCCTTTGGCGAACTCCAGCAAGAGGTACTCTCGCTCGACGCCGCCTTGCTCCATGCGCGTAAGGCCCTGGAAGATCGCGACTCCGTGATCGATGTGCACGACGTGATCTCCAGGGGTCAAGGAGGCCGCGAACGCGCGTGCGGCTTCTTTTCTCCTTGGCTCGCGGGCGCGAATGGCTTTGTGGAAGCCAAAAAGCTCGAGGTCGGTAAGCAGCAGCACGCTCTCGCTGGCGACTTCGAAACCACCGTCCAGATCAGAGGAAACGATTTCCACCTCGCCCGGCGCCAGCGGGGAACGCTGTCCACGGCTGTCGCCTTTTGTGCGCCTGGGAAAGAGTTCGTGCTCTTCGAAGATATCGGTCAGGCGATCGACCTGATCGGTCGCGAGCTCGACGCGCCAGCCATCGTTCAGCCTGTCAGACACCGCAGTGATGATTTCGGGGATGCGCCCGGCGAACTGAGACGATGCCGACCAGCCTTCGAACCTGACGGTTTCATGCGCGGATTCAAAATCGTCTCCGAACGAGACGGTCTGCTGTTGCGCAACCCTGGCCATCAGGTCTTCAAATGGCACGAACGGATTGGGCAGCCCCGCTGGAAGCTCTCGGCTGTTGACGGCTGCCAGGTAGTGATCGCGGGCATGTTCATCGCGCTGTGAGCCGGCGAGCGCAATGGTCGCAGGGTCGTCCAGTACGACGATCGTCTCGGAGGGAAGGTGATCGAGGATCGTCACCGGGCGATCGAGCAGGAACGGCGCGAAGAGATCGAGTTCAGACGGGATATGCCCGTCAGCGGCTCGCTCGAGCGTGCGGCTGAGCTCTTCGCGCACTTCGAGACGCAGCGGCGCAATATCGAGATTTCGGATTTTGGCTGATGCCTCCGCCAGTTTCCAAACCGGAAGCTCGATGGCCGGAAGCAGCGTCAAGGAATCGAGTCGTTCCTGGGATCGTTGGGAGCTGGGATCGAAGAGCCGGATGCTCTCCAGCTCGTCACCGAAAAAGTCCAGGCGGGCCGGACCGGACGTTCCCGGCGAAAAGATATCGATGATGCCGCCTCGGCGCGCGACCTCGCCAACACGTTGAACGATCGTCACCGGCTCATAGCCAACCGAAGCAGCCCACGCAAAGAGATCCGCTTGCCGCACGATCTTTCCATTGGAAACCGACCGCTGGTGGGCCAGCAAGTCTCCAGGTGACAGAACTGGATGGGTCATGGACGCCGCCGAAACGAACGTGATCGCGTCTTGCGGAGCTCTCGTCAATTGCTGAAGCGCGGCAACATAGTCGGCGCTTTGGTCGCTGTCGCGAGGAATCCGCTCGTACGGAAGCGCCGCTGGCGCGGGCCAATGGATGACATTGCGGGATCGGTCGAGGAACTCGGCCGTCGCTGAGGAAAGAACATCTACTCGGTCTGCCCGACTGCTGACAACCAGCAGCGGCTTAGCGAATCGAGTCGCAAGCATTGCGATGACCGCGGGCCGCGCGGAACTCGGCAAGTCGCTAACCGACACATCGACGCCGTCTTGCACGTGCTGGAATAAGCGCTTGACCGAGGTGCTCTGGAGCATGTCAGGGAGGAGGTGGGCAAGGTTCAAGCAGTCTGCTCCTGATTGGAGGAACACCAAGAAACCTCCGAACCCCGGTTGCTCGGGGTCGATGGCAGCCGGGAATTCTACCATCGTGCCCCTTCCTTATCCCGTAAAATGTTGCCGTCGAATGTGAATCGCGCCGAAAGCCGTCCCCGCATGAGTTGGCTACGCCGTAACTTCATCCTGCTTGCGGCGGTGGCGCTCGGCATCGTGCTGGGCGTTGCCGCGTTGCGGGTGTTCGACGATCGTTCCGCGCCCCCGATCATCGTGCGTGACGCTGCGCAATCGCGAACCATCTCGGTGCAAGTGAGCGGAGAGGTTGCCGCGCCAGGCGTCTATGACCTGGATCCTGATGCCCGCCTGGAGGATGCGATACGTGCCGCGGGAGGCGCCACGAGTGACGCAGACCTTGCTGCGCTGAACCTCGCGCGGAGGGTGCGGGACGGGGAGGAGATAGAGATTCCCAGAATTCGTCCGACACCCGGCCCAGGCACTCCCGTCGCCGAGGAAGGCGATGAGCGGATAAACGTCAATACGGCGACTGCCGACGAGCTGGACACCTTGCCAGGAATCGGACCGGCGCTCGCCGATGCGATCATCGAGTATCGCGAAACGATCGGTCCGTTCGGCTCGATCGACGAGCTGGCCCGCGTGCCTGGAATCTCCGCGCGCATGGTCGATGCCATGCGTGATCAGGTCACGACCTAGTCGATGACCGGCCTGGCGATTGGCAGCTCGTTCCTCATCAGCTTCGGGCTCGGTTTCGGCGCATTCATTGCTGTCTTTGGAATCACGCTTCTCGTGCGATTGCGGGGAGCGGTGGGCCCTGTTAGCACGGCTGCTATTGTGCTTGCCTCGCTCGCAGGCGCCATCTGGGCGCAGTCATCAAGCCCGACGCCAACCACCGGCCTCACGACAGCCGGGTTCGAAGGCGTCGTTCGAGTCGCAGAAGGGCCCTTTCTCACCGCAAGCGGCCAGCGGTTCGTTGGATATGGCAGATCGACTCGCGAAGAACGCGTGTGCATCTACGCGGGTCCGACACCAAAGCTCCATCGTGGCGACCGCATCTTTCTTTCCGGTCGTCTGATAGCGCCGGTCGATTTGGCCGAGATCGGCAATGCGGCTTTGCGTGCCCGCAACTGTTCGGCTCAACTGAACGCCGAGACGATGGTCGTCGTCGAACCGGGCCATGGCCTCGTATCGGCGCTCTCGCGCGTGCGCACGGACATGTCGGCTTTCCTCATGCAAGCAGCGCCAGGCGATGCGGGTGCTTTGCTCAGCGGACTCGTGACCGGAGATGATGGAGGACTGTCTCGAGAAGCCCGCGACGCATTTCTGGCGTCCGGGACCACCCACATCACAGCGATCTCAGGCGCGAATTTCTCGGTATTGATCTTGCTCCTCAGTGTCATGGCTACTGGCGCAATGAAACGCAGCCTTTGGTTCGTCGGTGCGGCCACCAGCGCTGTCTGGCTCTTTGCGATCATGGTTGGGTTGCAGCCTTCGGCGCTTCGGGCGGCGCTACTGGCGACCGCAGTGCTGTTGGGGCGTTGGTTGGGGAGAGCACCTGACCTGTTGACGCTCACGGTCCTCCTGGCGGCAATCCAGATCTTGTTTCGGCCACATGATTTCTGGACGCTCGGATTCCAGCTGTCCATTGCCGCGACCGTGGCGTTGATCGTGGTGTTCGACGGAAGCGAGCGTTTTGGCGCCAGGTCGGCCGGCGCCTCGCTTGCCCTGAGCGTGGTCGCAGCGCAACTCGCCACGCTGCCAATTCTCGCGGCGACGATCGGCACGCTCAATGGCATTGGGCTCTTCGCCAATCTCCTCATCGGCCCATTGGCGTCGTTGGTGTTTCCGATTGCACTGGTCGGTGCATCGATCGGATTCGCCGCGCCTTGGATCGGAGAGATGGTGTTGTTGCCAGCCATCTGGCTTTCGGGGTTGATGGTCGACATTGTCGAGCTGGCCGACCGTTACCTCCCTGGCGCAGTGCAGCTGGGTCGGCCAGTGTCGGCTGCGATTGCCGTTCTCACCGTTGCGTGCTGGTCGACGATCTTTGCCTTGAGTGGCGATCTGCGCCGCATGGGACGCCACGCAGTCTCGCTCGTTCGCAATTGGTAGATTGGAGTTGCCGCAAGCGGGTCTCTGCCCCTATGCTTAGCAAGCTCGATTTCGCTTTGGCGTGATTGGGCGTGCCCCCATAGTCTAGTGGACCAGGACGTCACCCTTTCAAGGTGAAGATCGCGGGTTCGAATCCCGCTGGGGGTACCTGGGAACGGGCGCCGACAAGGCGCCTTTTTCATTTCCCGCTAGACTTCCCCCATCGAAATCGACAACTGGCGCATCGCCAGCATTTGTGGGCATCGCCCGGCCTGACAGGATGTAGCGTGGACATCATTTTGCCGGTGGCAGGACTAGGAACTCGACTTCGGCCGCAGACCTGGAGCAAGCCAAAGCCGCTTGTTTCGGTTGCCGGTCGACCCATGCTCGCGCACGTGCTCGACCGCGTGATGACGCTCGAGCCCCGTCGCCTCATCTTCATTACGGGTTATCTTGGCAAGCAGATCGAAGAGTGGGTAGCTGCCGAATACGACACCGAAGCCCATTTCGTTGAGCAACCAAAGATGCTTGGGCAGACCGACGCAATCATCCGCGCCAGAGACGCCGCGGATCAGGATGCGCTCATTCTCTTCCCCGACATGCTTTTCGAAGCTGATTTCAGTGTGATCGAATCCAGCGATGCCGATGTGATCGCCTTTGTGAAGGAGGTACCCGATCCATCAGCGTTCGGGATTGCGGTCGAAGAAGGGGGACGTGTGGTGCGGCTGGTGGAGAAACCGCAGAATCCGGTCTCGAACCAGGCGCTTGTAGGCATCTACTACTTCCGGGATATGGCGGATCTCTACAGCGCGATCCTGGAGCAGTTCGAGCGCAAGATTTCGCTCAAGAACGAGTATTTTCTGGCCGATGCGGTTCAGATCATGATCGATCGTGGCAAGAAGGTCGTGACGGCGCCGGTTACGGTTTGGGAGGACTGCGGGAACGACGCCGCCCTGCTGCAGACGAACCGGTACCTGCTCGAAACGATTTCCGACGGTGATCCACGCATCGACGGATCGGGCGTCATCGAGCCGTCATTCATTCATCCGACGGCCAGGATCGAGTCTTCGATTGTTGGACCCTTCGCCAGTATCGGTCCGAACGCCACGGTATCCCATTCGATTGTGCGCGATACGATCGTGGATGCTGGCGCCAAAGTGGACAACGCGATTCTCGACTATTCGATCGTCGGGAAGGATGCCAGCGTTTCGGGGCATGCGGTGAGCGTGAACGTCGGCGACTCCAGCGTGGTGCGGATTTGAACGAGCACGACGCATCCCAGGGGAGTTGGATCGAACTCTCGGTCGAAGTCGATCATGAAGCCGTCGAGCCGGTCGTCGAGCTCTTTTCGCGCTACGGATACAACGAGGGCGTCGTCATCGAAGAGCCATTCACACAGGATCGGGACGGTGACAACGTTCGAGTCGACATTTCTCGCCCGTTTCGAATCCGGACCTTCATTCCGCAGGAATCGTTCGATGCCAGCGCGCTCGACTCCATTCGCACCGGAATCTGGCATCTCGGGCAATTGCGCGGCATCGGCGAGCTGACGGTCGAAACGCGCAACGAAGAAGACTGGGCCAACGCCTGGAAAGCGCACTACAAACCAGTGCGCGTTGGTAGCCGGGTTGTTGTGCGGCCGCCATGGCAAACCTACGATCCCGGTGACGACGACATCGTGGTGCTACTCGACCCCGGAATGGCCTTCGGTACTGGCACACACCCAACAACCCAGACCGCCCTCCGTTTGTTGGAAACGCTCGAGCTCGACGGTCGAACGGTCTTCGATGTCGGCACCGGCTCAGGCATCATTGCGATCGCCGCAGCGAAACTGGGGGCACGCAAGGTCGACGGGGTCGACATCGATGCGGTCTCTGTACGGCAGGCGCAGACGAATATCGACCTGAACGGGGTTCGCGATTCGGTCACGATTTGGCAATCCGGAATGGAAGCGACGGATTCGACGCTGCCAACCTATGACATCGTAGTCGCGAACATCATTGCTCGCGTGTTGGTGGACATCTCCGAGCAAATTGCAGCGTCGGTCGACACGGCCGGGACGCTCGTCCTCAGCGGAATCATCGACTCGAAAGAGCAATCGGTCATCGACTGCTACGCCGCACTCGGATTCGAGATGATCGACCGGCAGCAGATCGAGGATTGGATCGGGCATATCTGGCGACGTCGCTGATGCCGTTCGGCTCGACATGGTAGAATCGCCTGTTTGCCAGTGCGCATACGTGCGCCGATTTGCCATTCACGTGCCGGACATTTCACGCCTGTGGCCCCCAAAATCAGCCAACTGACCAATCGCCGCGTCGATCTTGCGCCCGAGACCCCAGGTCTCATCGCAGGTGTCGCAGAAGGCTCGCTCGGTGCGGAACTTGGACTGAAATCTGGCGACCGAATCGTCTCCATCGACGGTCGCCCCGTCATCGATTTCATCGACTTTCAGTTCCATGCCCAGTCAGAGTCGGTTTCCCTAGAGATCGCGCGCGGCAACCATGTCGAATCGGTCGATCTGGAACTGGAAGGGGACGAATACTGGGGCATCACCTTCGCGGATGCGACGTTCGACGGAGTGCGAATCTGCGAAAACTCCTGTCCCTTCTGCTTCATCAAGCAGATCCCCAAGGGGATGCGCCGTTCGCTCTATGTTATGGACGACGATTTCAGATATTCGATGCTTTACGGCAGCTTCGTCACCCTTACCAACCTCGATGATGAAGACTGGCGCCGCATCGAAGCCGAACGCATTGGACCGTTGCATGTCTCGGTGCATGCGACCAATCCGGAACTCCGTGTTGCGCTTGTCGGGAATCCGAAAGGCGCGCGCATCCTCGACGATCTCGCCCGACTGGATGAGTTGGGAATCGACTTTCATGCGCAACTGGTTCTCTGCCCGAACGTCAACGACGGAGACGAGCTGGACCGATCGCTCACGGACCTGAGTCGATTCGAGCGGCTGCGCTCGATCGCCGGAGTGCCGGTCGGTCTGACCCGGCACGGAATCGAGCTGCAAAGCAAGCAACTCCGCAACTCACGCGAATGCATGCGCACCCTGTCGTCACGACGGATCGAAGTGCGCCGCTACGAGCCGTGGGAAGCCGATGCGGTGATCGAGCAATCAGAGCGCTGGCAGCGACGATTCCGCGCCGAGCGTGGCGAAACGTTCTTCTACCTCGGCGACGAGTTCTATCTGATGACAGGACGCGAAGTGCCGGGCACGGCGATGTACGATGGATTCCCACAGATCGAGGATGGCATTGGCATCACCCGGCACCTGCTGGACAATCTGTCTGGCCTGATGCGCCGCACGAACCCGGATAGGCTCCGCGGTGCGCAAGGGATCGTAGCGTGTGGAACGCTGATTGGTGACACGATGCGCCATGCCGTTGGCCAAATGAATGAGCGGCTCGGCACCGCTCTCGACGTGGTTGTGATCGAGAACGACTACCTGGGACACGAGATCAATGTCTCGGGCCTCCTGACGGGCCACGATTTCAGAGCGGCTCTGGCAGACAAGACGAACGGCCGCCCTGTTTTCATCACGAGTCGGGCAATCTCCGACCGGACACACACGTTGCTCGACGATATGACGCTCGCCGATCTCTCGGCCGCGGTCGGCTCGCCGGTGGTGCCCTGCCTGACGTTTTCGGATGTCGCGGCCGACCTTCGCAAGCGACAGGACCAATTGGCCGCCTGATCGGCCTTCACCGCGGGTCGCGGGCTATCCGTCAGCCATCGGGCGCCTGCGGCGCTACGATCGTTTTCTGCGATTCAGTATTCCCAGAAGCGCCGCCATGCCGGTGAGAGCGCCCGTCGCGACGATCGCGTCTCCCAGGCGGTAAGGGCCGTTGACGTTGGGGCGACCTGGTGGCGGCTGGTATGTGCGCATCCGCCACCAAAGGACGATGGTTTCTTTCATCGCTCGCGCGATTACGCGCGGGTTGCCGCCCGTGGCTTCGCCGGCAACCCGCGGGAAATGGCGAACGCCGACCTGCTGCAATTTCGCGCCCTGGCGACGAGCCTTGGCCTGAATCTCGGTGTTGATCAGCGCGCCGGGCGACGAAAGCTGAAGTGAACGGATCAAGTCTCCGTCGAAGATCTTGAAGGCACAATCGATATCACGCAGATGCACGCCGAAGAGAACGCGAACGACCAGGTTGAAAACCTCGGCGAACACGCGCCGGTGAAGCTCATCCTGTCGCATCATGCGGAAGCCGGCCACGATCTCGTGTGTCGAAATGAATGGATAGAGCCGCTCGATATCGACAATTTCGAACTGCCGGTCGGCATCCATGAACATGACATGGTCGCCCGTCGAAGCGTTGAACCCGGAGGTCAACGCGCCACCATACCCGCGGTTCTTTTTGTGGTGGATTGGGCGAACACGAGCGTCTTCGCGGGATAGGCGGTCGATGATCTCTCCCGTAGCGTCCCGCGAGCCGTCGTTCACGACAATGATCTCGAAGGTATCGAAGTAGGCGGGTAGCACCCCCAGCGCGTCTCGAACGACCAGCTCGATGTTTTCTGCTTCATTGTGGGCTGGAAGAATCAGAGAAAACGAGCCGATGGCGGCTCGTTGCTCTGAGGAAATCTGAGCTAGGGGAGATTCAACGAGAGTCGATGTCACGGTCGCGTCACGATCATGTTTGCCCCGCCATGTCGGGACTGACTTTGTAGACGTCCCCACGTGCGTAGAAGTTCGTTACCCAGTCATCTTCCAGGACCACATCGCCGTCGGCGCCGTAAACGGTGCGGTAGTAGGTGATATCGAGACCTTCGGCCGCCCATTCGGTTTGGATGATGGTTCCCGCAGGCAGCGTTGGATCAACTGTCTGGCTTGGCTGCAACGGCTCATATGTTTCGCCGAAGACCGGATCGGAGATATCGACGGTATAGCCGAGATCAGCCCCATACAGAATCACGAACACACGCGGGTAATCGACGTATGACTCGACCAGCATCCAGGAATCGCTTGGATTCTCGAACCGGAAGTCGCCGCCGCCAAAGGGATCGCCTTCCGGCTGCATGATCGACGCATCGAGGCCCGGGGTCCAATCGTCGAGTTCATAGAAGCCGAGCCGCCACCGATGCGGCCAACCTTCCACAATGGGCATGCCGGAGAAGAACGCGGCCCGGAATACCGTGGTCGAAACCTGGCAGATCCCTCCGCCATAGTCGCGGCCGATCTTTTCGCCATCGATTACCTGTCCCTCGACAAAACCGAGCTCAGGACCAATCACGCCGATCGAATGGTTGAACGAAAACGTCCCATGCGGCGGGATGAGTGTGCCGTTGAGCAGTTCCGCTCCGACGGTAATGTTCGTTGCCCTGGCATCATCAGAACCATCGAAGTTGGACGAACCGACGCCCAATTTAGTGGTGATTCCAAGCGCATCGAGATTGTTCCCGTCGACTTCGGGCTTGAGCACCGTGACGGGGATTTCGACTGGACTGTGGTCGCCGAGGAATGACGCGCTAACCATCTCGGCCATCGTCTGTGGTCGGATCTTCGCCCCGTCGACACTCGCTTCGATGGCTTTCAACTTGGTGCCGTCCCATGCCACCTTGGCGTTCTTTGGATCGGAGTCAACACTGGCAGCGAACTGGGTGCTGAGCCAACTCGCCAGCGCCTCGTTGTCGACAGCGATCGAGACCGCTTCTGCGCCAGTCTTGGCGGGATCGATCGAAGTAGAAACGAACTGCCCGAAGTCAACTGGGTCGATCGTCCAACTCTGGCTGCCGTACGTCACCTTGACTGGCGCGCTCAACGCTGCGGTCAACGCGCTTTCGACGGCCACCAGGTCAGTCGCGTGGACAGACGGCAATTTGTCGACCGTGGGCAGTGACTCGGTGGGAGCCTGCATCGTCTGGAGGCTCGTCAGCAACGACGACTGCAACGCCGCTTGATCGACGATCGTGCCATTCGCTTCGGGAACGACAGAAATCTTCCCGTCCTGCACGACCAACTCCGCATCGTGCGGGATCAGGTTGATCTGCTGATCGACGGACATGCTCCACGCTTCGGTCTTGTCAGAATCGATGGTGAGCACGATTGGAAGGCTGTGCTCTCCGCTCAGACTCGAGATGGCCGATCCGAGTCGGTCCGCGCTCGAAGCTTCCCGTCCGATGGCCATCGCCTGATCGATCGAAGCCTCCAGGTCGACGGTAACTCCCAGGTCCGCGAGCGTCGGCGCCCAATGCTGGTCGAAACCATCGAAATACGCCCGTTGCGCGGTGATTTCGTCGGCGCGAGCCTGGATGGCGGCAGCAGCATCGGCGCGCGTCATGCCTCCGACGTCGATCCCGCCGACATGCACTCCGGGATAGATCTCATCGGCATAGGCCACACGAAACGCGAGAAGAGAGCCCGCGGCGGCGATGGCTATAAGCGCGCACGCGAGGACGATGCGACTCGCAACATGACCAAGTTTCGTGTGAGAAGATGATGTGTCAGTTGCCGCGCCAAACGGCCAAATTCCGGCAAACGGAGAACCGGAAGGCTGAGTCAGGGATTTCTGCGCCACCGTGTCGTTCCTGAACGTGGCTGGCGCATGTCGGGGCGCCAAGCCCTTCCGACTTACGAAAGCGAAGCCGCCTCGCGTCGCAATGCTAGCACATCAACCGCAGCCGAACGCGCCCAAGCTGAATCGCGTCACCGCATGCGAGTTCGACTTGCGACGTGACAGGGCGTCCGTTCACCAGGGTCCCGTTTTTGCTCCCCAGATCCTCGATTGCCCATCCGCCGTTCGCCGGCCGCAGCATGGCATGGTGCGCGGAAACCGACGTGTCGTCCAGCACAACACGCGCTGATTCCGCTCTGCCCAGCGTTGTAACTCCTTGAATATCGAAGACCAATCCTTCTGGCACCGTTGAGCCCGCTTCTCCTTCCATGGTCACCAGTTCGGCGCGCAGTTGAGGTTCGACTGGGCGGCCATAGGCGTGACCTTGGCTCTGAAGATCCCTCATAGTGATGCGGATCACGAGGTAAAGAAACGCGAGGAGCGAAAGAGCGAAGAGCACTCGCACCACCTGATAGAGCGCATCGCTTCCGGCATCCATTGTCAACGTTCTCGACCGAGGAAGTTCACAGTCTCTCGCGCCAGTAGCGGCAGATAGTCGTGCCAAACATCAGTTGGTCGCCGGACTCGATCAGCTGGACGCCGGCCACTGGCACGCCATTCACGAAGGTCCCGTTCATGCTCTGCCGATCGACAATCGAAACACCGCGCTGCGTGTCGTGGAGCTCGGCATGGAAACGCGAAACCTCCGCGCTGTCGATGATCAGGTCGTTGCTCAAGTCCCGACCAATGGTGACGATCTGCTTGCGAACAGTAAAGACCTCCCCGGTTGCGGGTCCGCTACAAATCTCGACATACCCCGAGGGCCCTGCGCCCCGCGACGAGACGACCTCGAATGCCTCGGTCAATCCGGGAGCGAGGAAATGCGCGGTTTCTGGCTCGACCTCGGTTACGGTCGCGTTCACTTCGAATCGTCCCTTGCGCACTCTCTCACTCGGATGAAACTGAACACGCATGACCCCAACCGTGGACAGATTCGATGCGAGGGCGATCTCTTCGAGCCAGCCCTCCAGGTCGTCCGCCAGAACGCGCCCATGCTGCTGGTAGGGACCGAAATCATCGGGATGCAGTTCCACGGAAAAATCGTTCGGCGCCACTCGCCCTCGAACCGTCACGATATTGCCCGCCATCAGCTCACGCTTCAGACGTTTCCCGATCTCGGCCGGCTGCACGGTTCGCTTGAAGAGCATCGCGAAGGGACGCTCCACGATGAACTCGAGCGAGTTCTCTATGCGGGTGAAAGGGCGCAAGCGCATCGGCGAAATCGTAGTTAGGACGAATGACTACGCCGAAAATCTGACCGGCGCATCCGCATGCGAGTATAGTGCGCACGTCGTTCCGGCCAGACTCGATTGGCTGCAGGAGTTCGCATTCGCGTGAAAAAGCCGGCACAAATTGGCGCGTCGATTCTGACCGCGGATTTGCTGAATCTGGGAGATGAGATACGACGCGCCGAGGATGCTGGGGTGGATTTCTTCCATCTCGATATCATGGACGGAATGTTCGTGCCGAACATCACGTTTGGGCCGATCATGGTGGAGACCGTACGATCGGCTACCGATCTGCCGCTCGACGTCCATCTGATGATCGCGTCCCCTGACCGATACCTGGATGCATTCGTCGACGCCGGAGCTACCACGCTCACGTTGCATACCGAGGCGGCGGACCACCTGCATGGAGCGATGCAGCACCTCAAGCGCAGGGGAGTTCGGGCAGGGGTTACGGTCAACCCAGCCACACCGCTCGTCATGCTGGAGGAAGTGCTGCCAATCGCCGACCAGCTGCTTGTCATGAGCGTCAATCCCGGATTTGGGGGTCAAACGTTCATCCCAGGTTCGCTCGGCAAGATCGAGCGAGCGTTTGGGATGATCGAGCGTATGAACCCAGCCTGCAATCTGGAAGTCGATGGCGGGATCAAGGCAAGCAATATCGGCAAGGTGCGGGCCGCGGGCGCGGATATGTTCGTAGTGGGATCCGGAGTCTTCAATCCGGACGCATCGGTCCGTGAATCAGTGGCGCAATTGAGAGAAGCGCTGGTCGCATCAGATTCTTGAAGCTCGAACATTGTGAGGATTCGAAACGCGTGTCAAGCTCTCTTCAGTTAGTTGTCGAACAGCCGCTGCGCTTCAGCACCGGGGCATTTGAAGCGAGTGCCGATTCCACTGGCCGCTCCGCGGTTCTGCTTCGTGAGATCTCGCTGCTCGATTCGGGAATGACGCCCCAGCCGGCGACACTGATGGCGGTTGCCACCGACCACGCCGATGGCGCCGGAAACGCCCGGGCCGAGCGCGCGATTGCGTCGTTCCAAACTGCCGTCGTCGATGGCACCCAGACCGACATGGCCGCGCGGTTGAAAAGCGCATTTCGCGCGGCCAACGCAGACGTCTACGCAACCGATCCCGGCGAGATCTCGATGGTTGCGTTGGTCGCACGTGGAAAGTACGCGTCGTTTGCATCTGTCGGCGACAACCAGGCATTTCTCTATCGCGCCGACCGGGTGAATCAGGTCACGAGGAACCAACGAACTGAGCGAGGAGGAGGACGGCGAAGCGAGCAGCGGACGCTCGACGTGCAGGCCGGACCGCAATTCCTCGGTGTGCAGGAGCGCCTGGAAAGCCGGCTTCCGGCGATCTTCGATATCACGCTCTTGCCGCTCGATGCATTGGCGCTGGTGAGCGGTCCGCTGGCCGACTCGCTTGCGGCTGGGGGAACGACGAACGCCCTCGTCGCGCCAGGGCAATCATTCTCGGGAATGATCGAGCGGCGAGTGGCAGACGCATCGGACCCAGGCAGCGCCGCAACCGTGCTCGAAGTCCTGCCCATCCGGGAACCCATGGCAGAGCCGCCCGCGGAAGCACTCAGCAGCCAAAGCTACTTGCCGTATCTTCTCATTGCATTGGTGATGCTGGCGGGGCTGATCTTCGCGCTCTGGTACTTCTTCGCCTAGCCGGCATGCAAGTCGTCGACGCGCACGTCCATATCTTTCCAGAGGAGATCGTTCGGCATCGAGACCGATTCACTGCGCGTGACCGCTGGTTCGAAGAGCTGTATGCCTCGGAACGGGCGCGGCTGGCAACTGCGGAAGACTTGGTCGAGAGCATGGACGGCGCCGGGATCGACATATCCATCGCCTGCGGGTTTCCGTGGAGAGACGAGGGACTCTGTCGGTTCCACAACGACTATCTTCGTGCGTCCGCGCAGAGTCACCCGGATCGGATCGCGTGGTTGGCGATCGTCTCTCCTCGTGCAGCCGAAGCCGCGTACGACGCAGGAGTCGCGTTGGCCGCGGGCGCCAGCGGGCTGGGTGAGTTGAACGCAGACGCGCAAGGGTTCGACCTGCAGAACCCAGCTGAACTGACAGACATCGTTTCAGTTTGCGTGGAGCGAGATCGCCCGATCATGCTGCATGTCTCCGAACCGGTGGGTCACAGCTATCCCGGCAAGGGGGAATCCACGCCGGCGCGGCTGCTGTCGACGCTGGAGGCGTTTCCTGCGTTGCGAATCGTTGCCGCGCATTGGGGAGGGGGACTGCCCTTCTACGAGTTGATGCCGGAAGTGAAGGCTGCAACGGCAAACCTTGCGTACGACTCAGCAGCCTCGACCTATCTCTACGACCACAGTGTGTTCGAGACCGTCATCGATCTGGTTGGAGTGAATCGAGTGCTCTTCGCGACGGACTTTCCGGTGCTCAAACAGGCGCCGCTCCTGAACAAGGTGCGCGCGCGCCCGGGAATCTCCGCATCCGCGTTGAGCGCTGTCTTGGGCGAGAATGCGAAGCGGATCTACGGACTAGAGGAGGCGATCGCATGATCGCAGGGTTGCAAGGAGCGATCGAATCGAAACGCGCCGACGCGCTGCTGGTCGATGTGAACGGCGTCATCTATCGCGTTGGGACATCGACATCGACCTTGAGTGCGGTCGGTGGTGTGGGCGACCCGGTGCGGCTTTTCACTTACCTGCTGGTACGGGAAGACGCATTGGCGTTGTTCGGATTCGCGACGCAGGAAGAACTCGACATCTTCGAGGCGCTCATCTCCGCATCAGGTATCGGGCCGAAGATCGCGTGCGCGGCACTTTCTCGGTTCCGACCAGAGCAGTTGCGAGAGGCAATCCATCAGGGCAATGCCCAACTCTTCTCGACAGTGCCTGGCATTGGCGCCAAGACGGCTGCCAGACTGATTGTCGACCTGAAAGGGAAACTTCCCGAACCAGCTGCCGGCGCCACCTTTGGCGCTGTCGCGGCCGATGACGATGTCGTTGCCGCGTTGCGGTCTCTCGGGTACTCCGCGGCAGAAGCGATGGCCGCGGCCATGCGCGTCGAATCGATTCCTGGCATGACGAGCGAAGAGCGCGTCATCGCCGCGCTCCGCATCATCAACGAGGACTAATCGGGGGCGATCTGCTCGAGACGAAACTCGATCGCGCGCGCATGGCCGCCGAGCCCTTCCGCCTTCGCCAAAGCGATGGTGGCCGGCCCAAGCCGGTTCAACGCTCGGTCGTTCGCCGCTGCGAGACTGATGACCTTCGTAAAATCTCCCACGTGAATCGGCGAAAAGAAACGCGCGGTGCCTCCAGTGGGCATCACATGACTGGGACCAGCCGTGTAGTCGCCCAACGCTTCCGGGCTTCCTTCCCCGACGAAGATTCCGCCGGCATGCTTGACCAGCGGTACTGCGTCCCATGGATTCTGCAGGAGCAGGCAGAGGTGCTCAGGGGCGTAGAGATTCGCCAGATCGATCGCTTCTTCGGTTGTAGCCACTATCGCGATCACCCCGTTCGCTGCAAGTGACTCTCGAGCGATCGACTCGCGTTCCAGCTGCGCCAATTGCAACCCGAGTTCGACCTGCACCATGTGGGCCAGTCGCTCGCTGGTGGTGATCAGGATTGCGCTGGCCATACCGTCATGCTCCGCCTGGGCCAGCATGTCAGCCGTGGTCAACCGGGGATCGGCAGAGGAATCGGCTACGACGACCGTTTCTGTGGGGCCGGGCAACTGATCGATCGCGACCTGGCCGAAGACACGCCGTTTTGCCAGTACCACAAAGATGTTCCCGGGACCGAACAGCTTGTCGACCCGCGGCACCGACTCTGTCCCAAACGCCATAGCCGCGATGGCCTGGGCGCCCCCAACCTGAATGACCCGATCGACATTGGCGACATGGGCAGCCGCCAGGATCAACGGCGAGACGCCATCTGCCGCCGGTGGCGAGGCGACGACGATTTCCTCCACCCCCGCAACTCGTCCGGGAACGGCGGTCATCAGAAGCGAAGACGGATAGACCGCGCTTCCGCCGGGCGCATAGACTCCGATGCGCTCCAGTGGCCGAACGATCTGCCCCAGCGCCCCCTCCGGACCAAAATCGATCCAGGACGTGCGCTTCTGCTTCTCGTGAAACGACCGGATCTGATCGGCAGCGAGGACAAGTGCTGTTCGAAGCGCGGGATCGATACTGTCGAAGGCTGTCTTCCATGCCGATCTCGGCACATCGATGGAGTCGAGCTCGACGCGATCGATCTCGCGGGTGTAGTGAAGCAGGGCTTCATCCCCGCGGGCGCGCACGTCGTCGACGATACGATCGACCACCTGCTCGGCGGTCAGCGGCGCACCGAAAACGCGCTCGATTCCGCGTCTGGCGCCCTCCGAAAGCTCGAGGGTCTCCAGCCCACCCTTGCGGCGCAAGGCCTCGCGCGCGGCAGAGTAACCATGAACGACCCGAATCGATACCGGTTCGTTCATGCCCGCAGCCGCCCATCCACTTGCTGCTTGAGAGTGCGTTCGATCTTAGCGCGAACCTTGACCAGATCGTCATCGGTCAACGCGCGACCCGGTGATGTGAACGTGAGCCGATAGGCGAGGCTCTTGTTTCCCTCGCCGATTTGCTCACCCTCGAACACATCGAAGAGCACGACCCCGGTCAACAATGGACCTGCGCTTCCGCGAATCGCCGCCTCGACCTCCGCCGCTGGCCGTTCGTTGGCCACGACGACCGCCAGGTCTTGTTCGACCGGCAAGAACTTCGGCGACGTTATGGGAGCTCCATGATGCTGCGAGAGCTGAATGAGCGATTCCGCGTCGATCTCACCAATGGCCACCCGAATCCCGTCGATCCCGAATTCTTTCGCGGCGCCCGGATGGAGTTCGCCGATTCGACCGATCCGTGTGCCGCCGGCGAAGACATCGGCTGTGCGGCCGGGATGCATTCCCGGCGACGTGGTCGGTTCGAAGCGCAAGTCCTGGACGCCAACGGCTCGCAGAGCCGCCTCGACGACCCCTTTGAGATCGTAGAAGTCGACTTGCCCCGGAACCGCAAAGCGGCCGAGATCGTCGCGGGATCCGGCCATCACGATTCCAAGCGTCTGGATCTCGGTTGGCAGCTCGTCCCTGCCAATCGGGAGATAGACGCGAGCCAACTCGAAGAGCGACACCCGTCGCTGGTGACGGAGATTCGCTGCGACTGTCTCCAGCAATGCCGGGATAAGCGTGTTGCGCAAGAGCGGCCGTTCCGCATTCAGTGGATTCACGAGCCGCATGAGCGAATCCAGAGGCTGGGGGAACAGCACTCCAACCGCGCCGTCTTCGTCCTGGAACGTCGACAGCATGTACTCCGATGCCGTGATGTACGTGACCGCTTCGCTCACTCCGGCGGAGGTGAGGACCTGCCGGAGCTTGGTCTGCAAGAGGTAGTTTGGATCGCGCACGACCGGCACCGTGCGGCCGACCGGCAACGTCGCCGGAACCTTGTCGTATCCCATCACCCGGCCAACCTCTTCCACGATGTCCTCCGGGATGGAGACATCACTCCGGAAGGTCGGGATCGTGACGGTGAGTTGTCGCCCACCAGGTCCGTCGAAGATGCTGGGCTCGAAACCGAGGTCCGTGAGCACTTGCTCGACATCGCTGACCGAGAAGCCAATTCCAAGCAACCGTTCGATGCGGTCGAAGTCCATCGTCAATGCGCGTGGTTCAGCCGGTCGTGGATACACGTCCGCGATCTCGACGATTTCCGATCCAGGCGAGACCTCGATCAGAAGTTGAAGCGCGCGCGCGATCCCCACCTCGGCCAGATTCGGGTCGACCCCGCGCTCGAACCGGGCTGAGGCATCGCTTCGGAGCTTGAGTAGCCGTGAAGTACGCCGAACGGACTTCATGTCGAAGCTTGCGCTCTCCAGCAGGATGTCGACCGTCGCGTCCGATACTTCTGAGTCGGTACCGCCCATGACACCGGCCAATCCCACTGCCCGGTCGGCATCGGCAATCACGAGCATGTCGGAATCCAGCACGCGATCGACATGATCGAGCGTTTCCAGCCCTTCACCGTCGACGGCCCTTCGCACGATGATCCGGTTTCCATGCAGATGGTTCAGGTCGAAGGCATGAAGGGGCTGGCCGTATTCCAGCATCACATAGTTCGTGACATCGACCACGTTGTTGATCGAACGAACACCCGCCTGGTTGAGCCGCTGCGCCATCCACTCAGGTGACGGCCCGACCTCGATGCCCTTCACAACTGCGCCAATGTATCGAGCGCAGAGATCTGGTGATTCGATGGAGATCAGTCCCTCGCGTGAAGCGGGCACGGATGCCAGATCGGTCCGAACGGGTTCGGAAAGCGGCTGGTGGTATAGCGCGCCAACCTCTCGGGCGACGCCCAGAATCGAGAAGTCATGCGCCAGGTTCGGCGTTATCTCGAACTCGAGCACCGTGTCACCCAGGTACTCCTGCAACGGCAGCCCGACCGGGGCGTCATCCGGCAAGACGAGGATGCCCTCGTGCTCGTTCGACATGCCGAGCTCTTTCTCGGAGCAGACCATCCCCTCGGACATGATTCCTCGGATCTTGCCTGGCTTGAGTGTCTTGTACTCGCCGGAATCGCTGTACCCGTCGATCAATCGGGCGCCGGCCAGAGCCAACGCGACCTTTTGACCAGCGGCGATGTTTGGCGCGCCGGTAACGACCGTCAGCCGATGCTCACCGGCTTCTACGTCGGCCAACACCAACCGGTCGGCATCGGGATGTCGCTCGACGTTGATGACAGCGGCGGTGAAAACCTTGTCCCAACCGGCGCCAACAATGTCGATCTTTTCGACCTCCAGACCTGCGAGCGTCAAGCGCCGCGCCAGTTCAGCCGGTTCGACATCGACTTCGACGAATTCTTGCAACCACTTCAGCGGAACTCTCATGCCGCCACACCCCCGGAACCAACCGCCTTGGCGGCGAACTGCTGCAAGAAGCGGAGATCGTTTCCAGCGAAGGCGCGGACATCGTCCACACCGTGCCGCATCATGACCATCCGCTCGATCCCCAGGCCGAAGGCGAAGCCGGAGTACTTGTCGGCGTCATAGCCAACCGCTTCCAGCACCTTGCGGTGGACCATGCCCGCGCCGCCCATCTCCAACCATCCCGAATGCTTGCAAACACGGCATCCGGCTCCATCGCAGATCGCGCAATCGACCGCGAAATCGACACCCGGTTCCACAAAGGGGAAAAAGTCGCATCGGAAACGAATCTTGCGTTTGGGACCAAAGAGCTGGCGCGCGAGCTCCTGAAGCACCCCTTTGAGGTCGGCAAGGGTGATGTGCTCATCGACCGCCAAACCCTCGAGCTGATGGAACATCCACTCGTGTGACGCATCCTGCGCTTCATAGCGATAGGCGCGCCCAGGAACGACCACGCGCACTGGCGGGGAGGTCTGCTCCATCACCCGCGCTTGCATCGGCGATGTATGGGTCCGCAGGACGATTTCGGCACTGTCGGTCTCGACCAGGAACGTGTCCCAGACGTCTCTTGCTGGATGGTCGGACGGAATGTTGAGCTGGTCGAAGTTGTAGAACCCGCTCTCGACCTCCCGCCCGAAGACGGTCTGGAAACCCATCAGCGCGAAGATGTCGCTGAGTTCTTCGATCATCTGGAAGACCGGATGCACGATTCCAATCTGAGGCTTCCGGCCGGGGAGGGAAACGTCGATTCGCTCAGCATCGAGCTGTTCGGCCAGTTCCGTTGCGTGCAGCGCCGCCCTTCGCTCGTCCAGGAGCGCCGCAATCGACTGCTTGACACGGTTCGATTCGCGCCCCGCTTCCGGACGCTCGTCGGCACTGAGACCACCAAGCTGCCGCATCAACGTGGTCAGCGACCCCTTGCTGCCGAGGACGTCACGCTCGACCAGGGTTAGGTCAGCAGTCGTGCGCGCGCGTTCGATCTCGGTTACCGCGGTTGCCTGAAGGTCTTCGAGTTGTTCGATGAATGTTGCCATTGGCCATTCGCATTCAGAAAAGGCGCGACCCACGAACAGGGACGCGGGATCGCCGCGCGGTACCACCCTGTTTCGCCGAAATTCGGCGCGCTCGCTGTCTGAATGGAATCTCAGACTGTCCCTGGTAACCGCGGGACCCGCGGAACCGACTACCAACGCTGCGTGCGTCTTCACCGGTCAGCTCAGGAGTGAATTCACGGCGCGCGCTTCGAGGCGGCTCGCAGCTTCCGCCGCCCTCTCTCGTCGATCGCTTGCGCGTTACTGGTCTCCCTCATCGCGTCCTGACAGGTCAGGAACCGGCGAGAGTATAGCAAACGGCTCCTATACTCCCCCTGGAGATTTCGTCGACCTTTCGTGCAGGAGAGATGCTTTGGATTCGATGATCGAGTTCGTTTACGGACGCGAGATCCTGGACTCGCGCGGGAACCCTACCGTCGAGGTGGAGGTTGGTCTGACCAATGGAATCGTCACCCGGGCGGCGGTGCCATCCGGGGCGTCTACCGGAGCGTACGAGGCGATCGAGCTGCGCGACGGGGACAAGAGCCGCTATGGCGGCAAAGGCGTGCTTCAGGCGGTTGCCAATGTCAACCAGACGATCGCCGAAGAGATCGTTGGCATGGACGCAATCGATCAACGTGCCGTCGACCAGATGCTGATCGAGCTGGATGGTTCGCGAAACAAGGGCAATCTCGGCGCAAATGCGATGTTGGGCGTCTCGCTGGCTGTGGCCCGTGCGGCAGCTACGGCAACCGGTTTGCCGCTCTATCGCTATCTCGGTGGCCCGCAAGCACGCACCTTGCCGGTCCCGATGATGAACATTCTCAACGGCGGAAAACATGCACAGGGCTCCAGCGTCGATATGCAGGAGTTCATGGTCATGCCGGTCGGCGCCGAAACGTACACCGAGGGACTGCGCTGGGGCACCGAGATCTTTCACGCGCTCAAGGGCATGCTGGTAAAGGCCGGACTGAACTCAAATGTGGGAGACGAAGGCGGATGCGCGCCCAGCCTCCCTTCCAACGAGGACGCAATCAAGCTCGTCACCGATGCCATCGAAAAGGCGGGATACGTTCCAGGGGAGCAGATCGTGATTGCGCTCGATCCGGCCTCGACCGAGCTCTACAACGACGGCACGTACGAACTGTCTGGCGAGGGACGCACGCTAACGTCCGAGGAAATGGTCGACTATTGGGCCGATTGGGCGGCTCGCTATCCGATCGCGTCCATCGAGGACGGACTGGCAGAAGACGACTGGGCGAGTTGGGAAGCGCTGACCCGCAAGATCGGCGACAGGATCCAGCTGGTGGGAGACGATCTCTTCGTCACCAACACCGATCGGTTGGCGCGGGGAATCGAGGAACACGCCGGAAATGCCATTCTGGTCAAGCTCAACCAGATCGGCACATTGACCGAAACCCTGGAAGCGGTCGAGATGGCGCAGCGAGCCGGGTTCGGCGTGGTGATCTCGCACCGGTCGGGCGAAACGGAAGACACCTTCATCGCGGACCTGGCCGTCGCGACCAATGCCGGTCAAATCAAGACCGGCGCGCCGTCACGCATGGATCGGGTCACCAAGTACAACCAGTTGCTTCGCATCGAGGAGCTGCTTGGTGGGGATGCTGTCTATCCGGGCGCCGCGGTTTTCGATCGCAGGTAACGGATTCGCCGCACCGACAACAGCCATGGGCGGCCAGGACGGCCGCCCATGTTCATGCTGAGAGCCTATGCGAGAAGCGATGGCGCCACCATGGTCGAGGGCACATCCAGGTCGAGTAGCCGCAAGATCGTGGGTGCGACCGACGAGAGCGCCGCATCCGATCGCAACGACGTGCGCCGCAACGGACTCGTTTCGGGCGTGACCAGCACACAGGGAACAGGATTGGTGGTGTGAGCCGTCATCGGCCCACCGGTAGCACGGTCGATTTCCTCTTCCGCGTTGCCATGGTCGGCAATGATGAGGGCGGAACCGCCGGCCGCGTTCAGTGCATCGACAATCTGACCCAGACACGCATCGACGGTTTCGATGGCTTTGACGGCTGCGGGAATCACCCCTGTGTGGCCCACCATGTCGCCGTTCGCGAAGTTCACCACGATGAATCGATGTCGGCCGCCTTCGAATGCTTCGACAACGGCCTTGCACACGCCAGCAGCGCTCATTTCCGGTTGCAGGTCATAGGTCGCGACCTTTGGTGAGGGGACCAATACACGGTCTTCTCCCGTAAAGGGTTCTTCCTGGCCACCGTTGAGGAAAAACGTGACATGCGCGTACTTCTCGGTTTCGGCTACATGCAACTGGGAGAGCCCGGCTTCACTGATGACGCGCGCGAGTGGCTGGTCGATGTTCTCTTCCTCGAAGATGACCGTCGCGTTGAGGTCCTCCATGTAGCGAGTCATGGTCAGGAGCTCGGTCGGCCCGGGTCGGTCAGCAGCCCGGGCAAACCCTGAAAAGTCCGGGTTCGCGAGCGCCTGGGAAAGCTGTCTCCCCCGGTCGGAGCGGAAGTTGAAGAAGATTGCGGTATCCTCGGGACCAAGAGTGATGGGGGATGCCCCTGGCGGGACGATCGTCGATGGCGGGATGAATTCATCGGTGACGTCTTCACGGTGCCAGGTTTCGACACACGCAAGCGCTGAGGTAAACGATCGGCCTGCACCGTCGACGATGACGTCATAGGCAGCCTGCGTGCGATCCCAACGCTTGTCACGATCCATGGCGAAGTAACGGCCCGTGACAGTCACGATACGGCCGACGCCCATTCGCTGAAAGTGATCCTGCAGATACCGGATGTGGTCTCCGGAAGCGGTCGGAAGCGTGTCACGTCCGTCGGTGAACGCGTGAACATAAACGCGTTTCATGCCTCGCAGCGCCGCAACAGCGACAAGCGCCACCAGGTGGTCGCTGTGACTGTGAACGCCCCCGTCGCCGATCAATCCGAGGAGGTGAAGCGCCCCTCCTCGAGCTCTGCAACGGTCGATCGCATCGGTCAGTTCCGCTCGTTCGCCGATCGAGCTGTCGGCGATCGCCTTGTCGATTCGGGTGATCCATTGATCGACCACGAAACCAGCTCCGATGTTGAGATGACCGACCTCAGAATTCCCCATTTGGCCAGCCGGCAAACCGACGGCTAATCCGCTGGTGGTGAGGGTAGTGTGGGGATAGTCCTGCCAGAGCTTGTCCATGGTTGGTGTTTCGGCCAGGGACACCGCGTTACCCGGACCGTCCGGTGCAATCCCCCAACCATCCAGAATGACGAGAACCACCGGTCCCGTGGAAGTCGATTTGCTCTTCAATGCCATGCCGCCTGTCGTCGTCTGTCGATCATGCGTTGAGTGTGCCACGAACGGGACGAACGTCTAGCCCCGTGCGAGAATGGGCGGCGATCGAGTTTGGTGATTCTGAGGGGGATTCGATGACCTATCGGGTAACGTTGATTCCGGGTGACGGCATTGGACCGGAAGTCGCAGACGCAACAAGAACCGTGCTGGACGCTACCGGAGTGCCATTCGAGTGGGATGTCCAGCCTGCGGGAATCGAGGCGATGGAAACGCACGGCGATGTGCTTCCGCAGGCGACGCTCGATTCAGTGAAGGCCAACGGGGTTGGACTGAAGGGTCCGATCACTACCCCGATCGGAAGCGGGTTCCGCAGTGTGAACGTTGCCCTTCGGCATGCGCTCAACCTCTATGCGAACCTGCGTCCGGGCAAGACGATCAAGGGCGTTCAGGCGCCATTCGAGCATGTCGATCTCGTGGTCGTGCGCGAGAACCTGGAAGGAATGTACTCGGGCATCGAGTTCGATACCGGCACGGCGGAAGCGACTGAGGTCATCGACTTCATCAACGCGCGAAGCAAGCGGCAGATCGAGCCCGATGCGGCGCTCAGCATCAAGCTGATTACGCCGCTGAACACCGAGCGGATCGTGCGCTATGCCTTCGAATACGCCCGCGCCAACGGCCGCAAGAAGGTAACGATCGTCCATAAGGCGAACATCATGAAGTTCTCGGACGGACTGTTCCTCAAGGTCGCACAGAACGTGGCCAGCGAGTATCCGGACATCGAATCGAACGACCGCATCATCGACAACATGTGCATGCAGCTGATGCAAAAGCCGGATGAGTACGATGTGCTGGTCATGGCGAATCTCTATGGCGACATCGTGAGCGATCTCGTGGCCGGCATGATCGGCGGTTTGGGGGTCGCGCCGAGCGGAAACATCGGAACAGAGGCGGCCGTGTTCGAGCCGATCCACGGCTCGGCTCCCAGTCACGCTGGCAAGAACGAAGCAAACCCGACTGCCATGATCCTCTCGGGCGCGATGATGTTGCGCCACCTCGGGGAACAGGATGCGGCGGCACGGGTCGAGAACGCGGTGGCCGATGTGATCGCGGACGCCGACCGGGTCACCTATGACCTGCGCGCGGACCGCGATCCGTCGAAGGCCGGCACGACCACCGAGATGACCCAGGCCATCGTCGAGCGGCTCTAGATGCCGTGACCAAAGTCGGAGTCGAAACGGTACTCGGTTTCGCTCCATGGTCGTTTCCAGGCATCAGATGCGAAACGTGAAAGTGCGAAGGGGGCCAGGTCCGCGGACCTGGCCTCACCGTGTTCGATGAGCTCGGCCAATGTGATGCCAACCGCTGGCGCCTTCTTGAACCCGGCGCCACTGAAGCCCGCTGCCATATAGAGCCCTTCGATCCCGGTCGAGCCGATGATCGGATGCGTGTCCGCGCTCATGTCGTACAAACCCGCCTGCCCGTGCAGGTAGCGCGCGTTCTTCATTGCCGGAATGCGACGAGAAATGGCCTCGATCGCTTTGGCGGGGTACGCGTGGTCGTTGAAGAGGTTTGCCGTATTGGGATCGACCTCATCGTGTTGGTCTCCCCCGGCAACGCCAACCAGACTGCGGCCCGGCGCCCAGGGGCGCGTGAAGATGCCGGCAACCGTGTCGAGATAGATGAAATGCGGCTCGACCAGCTCGAACGGCCGCTGGGCGATGATGATCTGCACGCGGATCGTGTCGATCGGCACATCGACCCCAGCGGTTGCCAGCAGGGCTGTCGACCAGGGACCCGCGGCGCAGACGACGACATCGGCAGGCCGATTGCCACTGCTGGTCGAGATCCCTGTGACGCGACCTCCGACCTGCTCGATCGCTCGCACTTCGACGCCCTCGAGGACCTCCGCGCCCGCCTCAATCGCGGCCTGGATCATCGAGGTGGTCGCCTGAATCGAGTCGACATATCCGCTGTCGGGCTCGAACGAGACATAATCGACATCGCCAACGAAAGTGTGCGGCTGCAGTTGCTGGAGCTCGTCGGCGGACATCAACCGAGAGTCGATCCCGACGCGGTTCTGCATAGCGATGTTCGCGCGCAAGAGGCCGATATTTGAGGCGTACTCGCCTTTGGTTGCAACCGTCACTACGACCGGCCAGGGAACGTATCCGCACGATCCCCCAACCACGGTCTCCCAGTTGCGGTACGTTTCCCAACCGAGCTGGGCGAGGCGAGCCTCGGGCTCATTGGTGTAGTGACGTCGCAGCAGGGCGCCGGTGCGACCGCTGGCGCCGGCCGCGACAACCGACTTCTCGTAGATGGTGACGTTCCCCAGACCGCGCGAGGCCAGTTGCCAGGCAATCGACCCGCCAACGATTCCACCACCGATGACCGCAATCTCCGACTTCGCCATCCCGATTCCTTTCGCTGGCAGTAGGTCGCTGAAGGGCGACTCTTCTCGCTTGCAACGCCGCGTAACGATCTGAGAACCATGGCACAATAGCGCTATGACACTGCTGCCCGTATCCAGCAACTTCTCACGCACATGACGACGTCCCTTCTGATCGATGAGCTCGAACGAGCGGTGGGAGCCGGAAATGTTTTCGGCGGCTCGTCCGACCTGCTCGTCTACGAGTACGACGGTTCGGTCGATGCGGCAGTCGAGACGTCTCGCCCGGCAGCAGTCGTACTTCCGCAGACCGTCGAGCAGGTTGCCAGCGTCGTCAAGATCGCTCGCGCCCACAAGTTGCCGATCGTTCCTCGGGGCGCGGGGACAGGTCTCTCTGGAGGTTCTGTCGCGCAAAGCGGGGGTATCGTCGTTGCCCTCACTCGCATGGCAGGGATTCTGGAGGTCGACTACGACAACCGGATCGCATTGGTCGAACCTGGTGTCATCAATCTCGAGCTCAGCGATTGGGTCAAACCAGGCGGGTATTTCTTCGCTCCCGATCCATCGAGCCAGCGCGCATGCACGATCGGCGGAAACGTGGCCGAAAACTCAGGTGGTCCGCATTGTCTCAAGTACGGCGTCACCACCAATCACATTCTCGGACTGGAAGTCGTCGATCCAGACGGGAAGGTCCGCTGGATCGGCGGGCGAGGCGAGGAACAGTCGGGGTACGACCTGACTGGCGTCTTTGTGGGATCCGAGGGCATGCTCGGCATCGTCACCAAGGCGCTGGTGCGATTGACTCCGAAGCCGGAGACCATCTCGGTGCAGCTGGCGGCGTTTCCGACCGTCGAAAGTGCATCGTTGGCCGTCTCGCGCATCATTGGCGCGGGCATTCTCCCGGCAGCGCTGGAAATGATGGACAACCTGACAATTCAGGCAGTCGAACCGGCCTACCACGCCGGATATCCGATGGACGCCGGCGCGGTGTTGCTGGTCGAGACCGATGGCGTCACCGAGGATGTCGAAGACACTGCCCGCGAAATCGAGAAGATCTGTTTCGAGACTGGAGCGACACTGGTCCGCCAGGCCATCACCGAAACCGAACGTGATCTGCTCTGGAAGGGGCGCAAGATGGCGATTGCCGCAATGGGCCGTCTCGCGCCGAGCTACTACCTGCACGACACTGTCGTGCCCCGCACCAAACTGCCCCAAACCCTTTCCCAGGTCGAGGAAATCTCCAGGAATTTCGATCTCCCGATCGCAAACGTCTTCCATGCCGGTGATGGGAATTTGCATCCCCTAATGCTCTTCGACCGCATGAACAAGTCCGACATCGAGAAGGTCGTCGGGGCAAGCAAGGAACTTATCCAATACTGCGTAAGCATTGGCGGAGCGCTTTCCGGCGAACATGGAATTGGCACTGAGAAACGCGACTACATGACGCTGGTCTATACGGGAGACGATCTGGCGGCGATGGCGGGGGTCAAGCAGGCCTTCGACCCGTCCGGCGCGATGAATCCGGAAAAACTCTTCCCCAGGGGTTATATGTGCGGCGAGGTGCGCGCGCACTACAACGCGGCATTGGCGCAGAAATATGGCATCTACCCCCTCTAGCTCAACCTTGCCGATCGCGACGCCGGAGACACCACGGCAGCTTGCCGAGTTGCTGGGGGAGTCGGCAGCGCGTGGGCAGGCGATTTCGCCAGTTGGCGGCGGAAGCAAGCTCGCCTTTGGCAACCCGCTCAGTCGTGAAACTCAGAGGGTTTCGACCAAGAGTCTCGACAAGATCCTGGCGTATGAGCCAGACGATATGACGATTTCGGTGGAGGCAGGCGCCACGATCGAATCGGTCTGGCGGGAACTCGCCGCGCGCGGGCAGACGATTCCGATCGAAGTTCCCGCACCGAACGTGGAGACCATCGGCGGGTTGATTGCTACCGGGCTCTGTGGCCCGCGTCGGCTCGGCTCCGGCTCATTGCGCGACGCTTTGATCGGCATCCAGGCAGCCTACCCCGATGGCACGTTGGGCAATGCGGGTGGCATGGTCGTCAAGAATGTCAGTGGATTCGACCTGATGCGCATGCACCTCGGCGCGCTCGGCACCCTCGGAGTCGTCGTGAGCGCTAACTTCAAAGTCGTTCCGGCGGCACGCGCCGAAGCGACCGTCCTGGCGGATCGTGCCTCGCTGTCGGAGCTCGAAAGCGACCGTGTCTCGGTTGGCAGTGGTCGCATTCGCCCTATCAGTTTCGAAGCGCATCGAAACCGCGACGCGTGGCGGGTGGCAACGCGGATCGAGGGCCGACCAGCGACGGTCGACCAGATGGCCCGCGAGCTTGCTGAGCGACTGGGTGACGGGCGTGTGATCGTCTCCGATGAGAGCAGGGACTTCTGGACGAGATACGTCGCAAAGGAAGCTTTTCCCGATGAGACCGACCAGTTCGTCGCGCAACTGCGCGACAAACCGGCACGGACGATCCGAACGCTCGAAACGGCTCTGGCTACATTCGATTCCGCCGGTGTCAGTGTCGAAGATATTCGAGTCTCGCTTGGCCTGGGAACGGTCCGAGTGACTGGAACCACGCGTGACGAAACGAGTACGGCGCTCGCGGACGCGATACGGCGTCTGCGAAACGATGGCGTGACGGTGCTTATTGTGTCGGCCCCGGAGTCTGTAACGCGCGAAGTGGGAACATTCGGGACGTCGGAGGACGTACTCGAGCTCATGCGCCAACTCAAACAACAATTCGATCCACGGTCGGTGCTCAATCCAGGCCGCGTCATTCCGGAGCTCTAGATGCCCGTTGCCACCTCTGCCGACCTCAAGGAGCTTGGAGAAATCGTTGGGTACACCGACACGGATGCTCCGGACCCTGAGCTCCTGAAAGCATGCGTTCATTGCGGGATGTGTCTGTCGTCGTGCCCGACCTACCGCATCACGGGCCAGGAGATGTCCTCGCCGCGGGGTCGACTCTGGTTGATGAGCGCAGTCTCCCAGGGGCGGCTCTCGATCGACGATCCGCTCTTTCAGGAGCAGATGTACCAGTGTCTGAATTGCAGGGCCTGCGAAGCTGTGTGCCCGTCCGGTGTCCAGTACGGACCATTGGTCGAGGCCGCGCGCTACCAGATCGAGCAACGATTGCATCGACCGGCCAAGCAGCGCATCGCACGTAAGGTCATGCTCGACTGGACGTTTTCAGACATGCGCAAGATGGGCGCCGTGGCACGCATGACCAGACTCTATCAGACCACGGGTTTGCAGAGGGTTGCCCGCAAGACCGGCGCTTTGAAGCTGTTAGGTCTCTCCGAGATGGAGAAGATGGCGCCTGCGACCCACGGGAAACCGCTCAAGCCTGGTCGCGAGACGTGGAATGCTGCTGAACCAGAGCGCGCGGCCCTCCTCTTCAACGGCTGCATAATGGGGACCGCCTTTGGCGACACCAATCGCGCCGCCTGTCGCGTCATGGCTCGCAACGGCGCCAATGTCGAAGTCCCTCCCTGTCAGGGCTGCTGTGGCGCGCTACAGGTTCACAGCGGCATGTTCGAGCTGGCACGGGAAATGGCGAGGGCCAACATCGACGCGTTCGAAGCTGTCCCGGACCGGGAGATCGTAGTGACTGCCGCCGGGTGCGGCTCCACGCTCAAGGAGTATGGGCACCTGCTCAAGGACGATCCGGACTACGCCGAGCGGGCGCATGACTTCGCGCTGCGAGTCAAGGACTTCTCAGAGTTCGTTGCCGCGGAAAACCGCACGACTCCCGGACCGATCAGGCGAAAGATCACCTATCAGGACGCGTGCCACCTGGCGCACGCGCAACGCATTACTGCCCAGCCGCGCGCATTGCTCAAGTCAATCCCGGAACTCGAATTCGTCGAGATGCGGGAGTCGTCGCTCTGTTGCGGAAGCGCCGGGATCTACAACATCTTGCGGCCGGAGATGGCGCGGAAGCTCGGTGAGCGCAAAGTGGGTCACATCATCGAAACCGGCGCGACCGAGGTCGTCACCGCCAATCCTGGTTGCGCCATTCAAATCGCTACATTGCTGCGAGAGGCGGGTTCCGACATCAAGGTGACGCACATCGCGGACTTCCTCGACGAGGCCTACGCGAATGCGACGGGACCGGCGTCCGAGCCGGAATAGCGTCAGGCGATTGCCGGGAATGTCATTCGGGCGGCGGTGCAGGTGCCGTGCCGCTGGAGCGAGAACTCCCCTTTGAGATCCGACTCCACCAGTCGCTGGACAATGCGCAGACCGATTCCCGCATTATCGGATGCCTCGAAATCGGCGGGTAGCGTGTTGCCATCGTTTTTGACTTCGATCGTCACCAGATTCCCGGTCTTCCAGGTGCGAATGCGAATCAGACCGTGCTCGAGACCCGCGAATCCGTGCTCGATCGAGTTCGAGATGAGTTCGTTGAACAGCAACGCCAGCACGGTCGCCTGTTTGGTTGGCACGACCACGTCCGTTGGCTCGATGACGAACTGAACGCTCAGACTCGGCGGAATGAGCGTGATCTTCACTTCGTCCGCCACCAGACGGGCGATTGCATCGATCGTCGCCCCGCGCAAGCGTGACTCGTCGCTGAGCAGATCGTGCACGGAGGCAATCGCCTGCACGCGCCCAATTGCGTCCTGCAGGTGCTTTTCCGCCTCACTTCCTTCGACCTGCCGTAACTGAAGTGACAGCAATGCGGCCACAGTCTGCAGGTTGTTGCGCACGCGATGGTGCATTTCCTGCAATAGCGTGGACGCGGTTTCCACGCTTCGGCGAGCCTCCTCGTAGAGCTCTGCGTTCTCGATTGCTATCGAAGCGGTGTCGGTGAACGCCTGCAGGAGCGCGAGGTCGTCCTCAGTTACCTCCATGCCGGTTCTGAGCCGAACGCAGAGCGCGCCCCAACGCTCACGGGCGGAACTGAGCGGCATGCAGTAGAGGATGTTCGATCCGTCGACATAATCCATGTCGACCGCGCGCGCGCTGCCCGAGTTGATGACGTCGCTCAGCAATGCATCACGCGACGCCTGGTCGGAGACCTGACGGGCGGTGCCGACCCGATACTCGACCATCGGAGCCGACTCTTCTCCTTTTCCGGGACTTGGAAGTCGAAACACCGCAGCGGATTCGGCGTTGGTCAGTTCTACAGCCGACTCGCTGACGAATCGAAGCACATCGTTCAGGTCGAGCGCGGAGGCAACTGTGCGTGAAACGCGCTGCAATGTTCCGAGCTCGATGATCTTCCGCCGAAGGCGTTCGTCGGTCAGCGAATGGAGCTGGGTGTACTCGACACCGATAGCCAACTCGGACGCCACGTCCTTGAGAAATGCGCGCTCGCCTTCGTCGAACGCCTGGGGCTCCCGCATCCAAAGGGTCAGGACACCAACCATGCGGTCCGGGTTCGCCAGCAGCATAGGGAGGGAGGCCTGCGACCGATAGATCTCGTCTCGCAGAGCGGGAGAGGGAAACCAGTCAGGGTCGTTCTTCACCTCTCCGGCGAAGACGGCTTTGCCCTCTGCCATCACCCGGCCGATGATGCCGCGATCACCACGGATCGTCATCGTGCCGACCAATCCGGGATCGAATCCATGTTGGCCGGCCAGGGTGAAGCTGTTTGTCGGCCGGTCGAAGACGAAAACCGTGGCCGCGTCTGCATGAGCAGCTTCGATGATCGCTTCGATGCTCTTCCGCAGGTACTCCGTCGATGACGTTGTGATAGTTGCCGCTCGACTGATTCGGTGCAGCGCGTTCAATCGGGAAATGAGTGGCGAATCAGCAATGTCACGTGCGGAATCTGCCGGGAAACCGGACAACTGGGCAGTGCGGTGACCATTGGCGATTGAGGCGAGCAGAACGCTGAGACGTTCGTTGCGGTTCTCATCTGCAAGCGGCTGTGATCGATCGAACGCCTCGAGCGCAATCGCGAACGTTTGCTCCAGCGAGAGACCGTCATGCGCCGCTTCCGCGCCCATGGCCTCGTAGTCCCTTCGGGCCTTTTCGAACTCGGCTTCTGCTGCGAGTCCAGGTTGGTTGCGGATTTCGTCAATGTCTGTGGTCCGCTCTGGCGGCGTCATCATCTTGGGACCGGTATCCAATCTTGTACTCTTGACCGTCGGCGTCATTTCGCCGAGACGAGAACGGTCAGCACATGCGTCAACGACGAAGCGAGTCGTCACAGCAATTCTATCGGCCCACGCCAGAGAGTCCGACCCAATCGGGGTCGGCGCCACGCCGGCACGGCTCCGTTCGACGGCGAATCGCCGCTGCGATCGTGACGGATCCGGGAGTGGATGGAAGCTTTGGGCGCCTGGTGCGCGCGCTCCTGCTCCTGTCGGTCGGACTGATGATGGCGCTCGGCGCTGCGGTGGCTGACGTCTACCTGCATCGCGGAATCGAAACAAGCGCGGAACCACCCTACGTGCAACAGGTGTCCGGGCGCGGTCTGGCCACGAATGTCGATTTGAGATCGTTCTCCGAGTCCCAGATCGAGGCGATCGCCTCGACGTTGCGATCCAATGGTTTCACCATCGTGCGGCAATCGTTCGATTGGGACGATATCGAGGCGACACAGGGCGAGTTCAACTGGGACGCATACGATCCAATCGTGCGCAATCTGAGTGACGCCGGAATCCAGATCGTAGCAGTTGTCGAGGGCGCGCCGGTCTGGGCTGCCAAGCCGGGCTCCGTGGAGGGAAGCGTCGCTCCGCCGAGCAATTCGGCTGATTTCGCGGCATTTCTGACCGAGTTCGTCGGCCGCTATGGCGCGTATGTCGACTATGTGCAGGTTTGGGACCAGCCGAACGATCCTGCCCATTGGGGTGGTACCGCGGCGACCGCTGATGAATATGTCGGGCTGCTTGCACCTGCATTCAACGCCATCAGGACGGCAAACGGGCAAACCCAGGTGATTCTCGCGGAGTTCTCTCCTACCGGCGCAACCGGCACAACGGGCGACGATCTCAGGTTTCTCCACAATGTCTACGATGTCGGGGGCGCTCCATATTTCGATGCTGCCGCGGCCGCGGTCGATGGGGGAGTGGCGTCTCCGTATGACCGCCGCGTCGCAGGCGACACCCCCAGCTTGTCCCGCGCCGAGCTCTTCCGCGAAGTCATGATCGAGGAAGGCGACTCCACCAAACCGGTGTGGATTACCCATTTTGGATGGGATTTAGGAGGCGGTATCTCCCGTCAGATGCAGGCCGAGTACCTGGTGGCGGGCATGGAACGGATCCGCACCGAATGGCCCTGGGCGGGTCCGGTTTTTCAGTGGGCTTTGCTGCCGCAGCAAGCCGGTCCAGGCGACGAAGGCCGGGCCCTCCTCAACGAAGACGGTACCTCCACCGTCTCATTCGAGTCGGTCACCAAACTCGCAGACTCGGGAGTGGGGACCGTTGCGCCAACCGGGTTCGTTCCGATGGATTCAGGACCGGTGACCTACGGCGGCGCATGGAACGATCAACACCTCGACGGACGCGTCTTCAAGACGACGAGCGAGGTTGGCGCGACCACAACGATCACATTCGAGGGCACCGGCATCGTGGTCTATCTGCGTCGCAGCCCAGATGCGGGGTTGATTCGCGCAACACTGGATGGGGCTCCGCTGCCCGATTGGGGCGACGACGATGGCGCTTCGACGATCGATCTGACCTACTACCAGGCTCAGGATATTGCGGTGTCGCTCGCTTCCAACCTGGACGATGGCGTGCATAAGCTCACCCTGACCATGTCCGATCCCGGACAGCTCACGATCGGCGGGGCCGTCGTCTCGCGCGACCCGCAGCCTTGCGGCATTGAGGTGGTCGCTGCCATCGCGTTTGCGATGACGATCACCGGCGTTGCCGTGAGATCGTACAGTTGCGGCCGAGCTGGCGGATCACGCGCCAGGCGGCGCGGCGACACAAGGTCCCCAGTTGCCGTCGTTGCCGGATTGGCGGCCGATGCCACGCACACGATGATTCAGAACGAGAGAAGCGATTTCGGCGCTGGCCAGCGATCGCTCGTCATCTGGGCAGCGACCCTGGCGATCGGGGCAACCGCCTGGCAGCTGTCCGGCACGCCGTTCGTGGGTGCATGTATCGTTACTGCCGTGCTGCTTGCGGTGGTTTCCCCTGAGGGCGCTCTGTACGGCGCATGCGCAGCGATTCCGCTCGTATTCCACCCGATCGAGGTCGGGTCGCTGCACCTGGGGTTGCTGGAAATCGGAATCCTGGCGACTCTTGCCGGAACGCTGCTTCGGATTGCGTACGACTATTCGGAGAACCGTCAGGGGCGAGTGCAGCTGCATCCCGGTTTCGAGGTCGTTTGGATCCTTCCGATCGCGCTGTTCATCATTGGATCGCTTTCGCTCATCTGGATGCCGTTCGATTCACACCGCGCCGAAGCACTGCGAACGTGGCGCTGGGTCATCCTCGAACCCCTGCTGCTTTTCCTGCTGGCGAGACGGGCGATCGCCCGAGAGGGGCCCGCACCGCTTACGACTGCGTTGGTCTTGCCAGCCGCTGCCGTTGGGTTGGCAGCGATCTGGCAGTTGGGGTTTGCAAGTACCTCATTCTCGGTCGACGAGGTCCAGCGATCCACAGCTACCTATCTCCATCCAAACAATCTGGCTCTCTACCTGGAACGTGCCTTCATGCTCGCACTGGGACCAGCGCTGTTGCTTCACTCGCGCTGGGGGTGGCTCTTTCGGGTCTGTTCAGCACTGACCTTGCTTGGCGTCGCAACCACGTTTTCGCGGGGCGCGATCATCGGCATTGCCGTTGGAATCGCGGTGATCCTTCTGGCTCATCCCATCGAGCACGGGTGGAAACTCCTGGGCGTTGGGACGCTGGCGTCTGCTGTTGCCTTTGCGCTCTTTGCCTCCGATAGGTTTTCAGGTTCCGATTCCTCCGGCTACTTCCAGACTCGACGGTACCTATGGAACGGGGCAGGCGCGATGGTGCGGGATTTTCCGCTGAGCGGTATTGGTCTCGATCAGTTTCTCTGGCTCAACCAGGCAAGGTACATCGATCCGCGCATCTGGGATGAGCGATACTCATCTCATCCGCACAACCTCGTGTTCGACAGCTGGCTTAGCCTGGGAATGCCCGGCCTGATCCTGTTGCTGGGGTTTCTGTGTGCCGGTGGATGGTTGGTATGGAAGTCACGCATGGGGAGAATCGCGCTCTCGCCATGGCAACTCGGCGCTCTTGGGTGTCTGGGAGCCGGAGTGGGACATGGTCTGGTCGACAATGGATACTTTCTCACCGACCTCTCCGCCATGACCTGGTTGGCGATTGCGCTCGTATTGGGCTCGATGTCGTCAAGACGACTGGTCCGACATGACTGACGCGGCTATTCGAGGAGATGCAAGACCGGCTATAGCCACTCCATCAATGGCTGTGGCTGTCGTCGCGATCGGAATTCTGGTTGGCTCGGTTGACTGGCAAACGACCGGACTCGTCCTGGCGATCGCTGTCTGCGTCTGGCTCGGCATGAACAAACGTGACTGGGGTCTGGGAGTGCTTGCGCTCACGCTACCGGTGCAGACGTACAGCCAGGTCGGAATCCAGAGTGGATCGGTGACGCTGACCAAAGTTGCAATTTGGTCGCTGCTCGCCGGATGGACGGTCTCCCTTCTCCGTTCCCGTCAGCGCGTCCTGATCGACTTCGTTACCGTTTCGGTCTTTGTATTGATCGCGGCGTTGGTCCTCTCCGTGTGGAATGCGCGCGACGGTGGCATCTGGATCGGAGAGACGTATCGCTGGCTGGCAACGGGCATCATTTCATGCTTCGCCTTCAACACCTACCGGCGAGGGGGAAGCCCGCTTCCGTTTCTCGTCGGCTCGCTGCTCGGAGTCCTGGGATCGGTCGTGCTGGCGCTTTGGCAGGTGATCTATGCCGTGGGACCAGAGTCATATCAGGTGCGTGGGTTCCTGCGCGCGTACGGTCCATTTACGCATCCCAATCAGCTGGCGATCTATCTCGAGCTGACCGTGCCGCTCTTCCTGGCGTTGTTGCTCGGTCCTGGGGGTGATGCCATACGCGACGGGCGCTGGTATCTCTCGCCTCGATTGCGGCCGCTTTGGATGGTCGGGGTGTTCGCCGGACTCCTGGGATCGGTGCTTTCGCAGTCGCGCGGTGGACTTGCAGGCATGGCGGCGGGGTTCGCCATCGTGGGGGCAATGCTCATCCCGCATCTGCGGATCTCGATCGTGCGCCTGGCTCCGCTAGGATTGATTGTCGCGCTCGCGTTATTGACGATCTCGATTGGGATCGTTTCCGCCGGCGTGAAGACGTTCGCAAATGAGGAGACGCTGGTTACCCCTGCGAATTTCGCGGTGCAGGAACGGCTCTCGCACTGGACTGCTGCGGTTGAGATGGCCAAGGCGCATCCATTTGTTGGAGTCGGAGCGGGAAACTACGACCTAAACTACCGGGACTTCACCCAGGAATGGAGATTTCGCATAGGTAGAGGGCACGCGCACAACACCTATCTTCATTTTCTTGCACAATCCGGGGTCGTGGGATTGACGGCGTATATCGCCATGCTCATGGGAGTCTCGCTCATCATCGTCCGTTCGATTCGGATCATGCCAGGTGGATCGAGGTTGGCGTTGCTCATAGGCGCTGCCGGGGTAACCGCCGCCACGGGGGCGCATGCCGTTTTCGAGTACGTTCATGTTCTGAGCCTCAATATCCAGTTAGTCGTCATCTGGGCGATGGCAATTGCCATCGGCACCGAAGCGTGGAGCGCGCGGGGGAATTCGTGAGCATCGATTCTGACACCGTGCAGTCCAAGCTCGGGTCGACGCCGCAGTCTGAGTTGCCGCCCGATGCCGATCAACCCGTTGGGGATCCCGCTGCGCTCGGCAAGGGCCTGCTTCGCCCGCGAACGTTGATTTCGTTCGGGTTCGCTGTTGCGATTCTGGTTTTCTTCTTCCGGCGACTCGATCTCGATCTTGCCGAGGTCGCGAAACATCAGATCGGCCGACCTGATGCTGCTTTCCGCTGCCATCACGGTCTACGTCGGCACCATCGTGCTGCGCTCAGTGCGATGGCGCTGGATGCTCGTGGTCGCGGGAGCCGGGTCCTTGCCCGGAACGAGGGTGCCTCCCGTTGGGTACCTGACCGCCGTCCTGCTCGTCTCTTGGTTCTTCAACTGCATTCTCCCGGCAAAGCTGGGCGACGCTTATCGGATCTATCGCGTCAAAGTCGACGACGGAATCCGCTACTCCATTGGGTTTGGAACCGTTCTGACCGAGCGGGTGATCGACCTCATGGTGCTCGTGTCGATGCTTGCGGTCTCAGCGCTCGTGGCTTTTCACGGCAACATGCCGTCGGGTGCGTCGAACGCGCTCTATGTCGGGGTTGCTCTCTGTATCGCGGCAGTGATTGGGCTCGTGGTGATCTGGTTCGTCCGCGATCACATCGAGACACGTTTGCCATTGCGCTTTCGCAATCAATGGCAAGCACTGCAGGAATCGGTCTTCGTCAATTTGCGCCGTCCCCTGGTTCCAGCGGTGCTGAGCGCGCTCATCTGGTCGATGGAATCATCTCGCGTGTTTCTCGTCGCGAAGGCCCTCGACGTACACATCTCGTTCCAGCTCGCGATCTTCGTGGGACTGATGGCCGCATTGTTGACGACGCTGCCCTTCACTCCGGCTGGGCTCGGGGTCGTGGAGGTGGCCACTGTTTCCGTGCTGAAACTCGTCGATGTGCCGGTCGATCTCGCAGGGTCTGTCGCGTTGCTCGACCGGTTGATCACATACTGGGGCCTGATTGCGGTGGGTGCGCTGGTCTATCTGTACATGCTCAAGTGGGGAACCCGGAAACGGGCCACCCCGCAGCGCGCCTGACATCGTGCGAGGTGACATCCTCATCGACGTTAGCGCCGCGGTCAATCAGGGCGCCGGAATTGGCCGCTATGCGCGTGAGCTGACCCGTGCGCTCATTCCGCTCCTTTCGGCTGCGGACACGCGATTGTGGTTTGCGCTGGACTCTCACCCGGCCGACCCTCAGCTCCCGGATCGGGATCCCTGGCAGTCGCTGACTGCAACGAGGTCTCTCCTGTCGAGAAGAAATGTCGACCGTTTCTTCTTCCGTGGACAGCTTCCGGCCGGTCCACTTCTGCGGTCTGGTTCACCAGCGGTTTCGTATTCGCCAGACTTTACGGTTCCGCCGGGAAGAGCTGAATCACATAACAGTCCACGATCTTGCCTGGTTGCACCCCGAAGCTGAGACTCCTCCGCCACTGGCCTCGTATCTCGAGCCAGTCGTCGAGCGGGCTATTCAACGCGCCACAACGGTCTTCACGGTCAGCAACACAACCCGTGCTGAGCTTCTCGAACGATTCGCGCTCCCAGAAGACCGGGTCGTGGTCGCGCCAAATGCCCCGGCTGCCAGGTTCTTCGAGCCAGAAGCGTTGCCGCCCGAACACCTTGCGACCCTGGGCGTGCAAGAGCCGTTCCTCTTGTTCGTGGGCACAATCGAACCCAGAAAGAACCTGAGCACGCTGCTCGCCGCACTGCAACGACTGCCAAACGAGATATCGCTCGTTGTGGTTGGGAGACATGGATGGAAGGCCGACCAGCAACTCGAGCCGATCTCTCGTCCTGGACTTGCCGATAGAGTTGTCGAGCTTGGGTACATCGATGATTCGACAGTCACAGGGCTCTTTGCGGCCGCAGCAGCGCTGGTCTATCCATCCCGATATGAGGGATTCGGTCTACCGATTGTCGAGGCGCTCGCGACCGGAACGCCGGTTGCCGCGTCAGACCTTGCTGTTTTTCGCGAAGTCGGAGAGGATGAGGTCGAGTATTTCCAGCCCACCGATCCAGCCGACATGGCTCGCGCGATCGAAGCCTTGCTCGCTTCGAACCGGCAGGGACGAGACGCGAGGCAGCGACGAATCGCGAGGGCGCGAATATTCGATTGGCGAGTGAGCGCCGGCGTCGTTGCAAACGCTTGTTGGCGGAATCCTGAGTGGCGACTGATTCGTACTGGTTTCAGAGGTTCGTGGTCGAGTCCGAGGACCGCACGGATACCGACGTGGTCTGGGCAGATCAGACCGTTGGCCCGACCGCGACCCGGAAGCCAACTCGCGCGGAGAAGCTGTCGATCATTCTGGTAGGTGTGACGGCTATTGGGTTCATCGTACTCATGGTCGTCACGGTCATCGTTGCGGTTTACATTTCCCGTCGATAAGCGCAACAGGAGGCCAATCATGTCCATCGTCGAAGAACGCATGAGTGTTGCGGATTTCCGGGAGCGATTCGAACGCATCCAGTCTGAGGTCGCCAAGATCATGGTCGGCCAGAGCGATGTCGTCGAAGAGGTGCTCATCTGCATACTCGCCGGGGGACACGCACTGCTCGAAGGCGTGCCTGGGCTCGGAAAAACGATGCTGGTGCGCACACTGGCGGACTCGCTGGAGCTCACGTTCAGCCGCATCCAGTTCACACCGGACCTGATGCCGGCAGACATCACCGGCACGAACATTCTGATCGAAACCGAGAGCCGGGACCGCCGCTTCTCGTTCCAGCGCGGTCCGATTTTTGCCAATCTGGTCCTGGCTGACGAGATCAATCGCGCGACGCCCAAGACGCAGTCGGCGCTTCTGGAAGCGATGCAGGACCGAACCTGCACGGTTGCCAATGTGGTCCATCCGATGGCAACCCCGTTCTTCGTCCTTGCGACCCAGAACTCCGGTCGAGCATGGAGGGCACGTATCCCCTCCCCGAAGCGCAACTCGACCGGTTCTTTTTCAAAGTGCTGGTTCAGTTTCCGAACGAAGACGATCTTGCCGAGATTCTGCGGCGCACGACGTCCAGCCTCGATCTCTCGGTCGAACCCACGGCCACCGGGGAGACAATTCTGGAGATGGGGCGATTGGCGCGCGAGGTGCCCATTGCGAGCGGTGTGAGCGAATATGTCGTCCGATTGGTGATGGCGTCTCACCCGGAGAATCCGCGCGCAACCCAGTCGATTCGTCGCTATGTACGCTATGGCGTCAGTCCGCGCGGCGCGCAGGCGATCGTGCTGGGCGCGAAGATCCGCGCCCTCACGCAAGGGCGATTGAACGTGGCGTACGACGACATCCGCGCGGTGGCGTTGCCAGCGTTGCGCCATCGCATCATCCTCAACTTCGAGGCGGAATCGAACGACGTCTCGAGCGACGATGTGCTGCGAGGACTCTTGTCCGAGGTGCCAGAATCGGCCGCCTGACCTCTACGACGGTATGACGGCGGGGCCGATCGGCGCCTGCTTTCCGACGATCTTCTGGCCGCCGAGGTACGGGCGCACGACCTTCGGCACCTCGAAACTGCCATCGGCCAACTGGTAGTTCTCCATGATGGCGATCATCAGGCGCGGCAGAGCAAGTCCGGATCCGTTGAGTGTGTGCACGAATTGAGTCTTGCCGCCGCCAGCCGGGCGGAACTTGATGTTCGCGCGGCGCGCCTGAAAATCGAGGAAGTTGGAGCATGACGAGATTTCCAACCACTCATTGACGCCTGGAGACCAGACCTCGAGGTCGACCTTGTTCGCAGCGGTGAACGAAAGGTCTCCGGTGCAGATTTGCAACAACCGGTACGGCAGCTCCAACTCGATCAACACATCCTCCGCCTCGCGGATGAGTCGAGCGTGCTCGTCCTTTGACGTCTCGGGATGCACGATCTTCACCATTTCGACTTTGTCGAACTGGTAGCCCCGCTTGATGCCGCGCACATCGCGACCCGCGGAAATCTGCTCGCGTCGGAAGCAGGCGGTGTACGCAGTGTTGTAGATCGGAAGCTCGGCCTCTTCCAGGATCTCGTCACGGTAGAGGTTTGTCACCGGAACCTCTGCCGTCGGGATCAGCCACTTCTCGCCTTCGATATCCCGGAACTGCGTCTCGGCGAACTTCGGCAACTGACCGGTGCCCACCAGCATCTCGGTCAACACCAGAAATGGCGGGTAGACCTCGGTGTAGCCGTGTTTCTGTGTGTGCAGATCGATCATCCAGGTGATCAGCGCGCGCTGGAGCCGGGCCCCATCGCCACGAAGCACGTAGTTCCGCGTTCCGGCAATCTTCACGCCGCGATCGAAATCGATGATTCCGAGCTCTTCGGCCGTCTCCCAATGTGGTCGAACCGAGAAGTCCTTGGGATGCTGGTAGTCGACCGTCTTGGTAACCACGTTATGGGACTCGTCAGGACCAACCGGAACCTCAGGCAACGGCAGGTTTGGCACATGCAGGAGCAGTCCATAGAGCTCCTCGTCCATGGCGCGCACCTGTTCGTCCTTGGCCGCGATGTCGTCACCCAGGATGCGCATTTCCTCGATCAACTCGGCGCGGCGCTCGGAGTCCCTGGTTCGCCCAACCTCTTTTGAGCCCTCGTTTCGCTTGGCCTTGAGCGTCTCGACCTCTGTCACGACCTGACGGCGAGACTCGTCCAGCGCGAGGATCTCGTCGATGGGCGCTGTCGCATAGAGCGACTGGAGCGCGCTCCGCACCATATCCGTTTGGTCGCGAATGACTTTGAGATCGATCAACGAACGAGCCTTTCCAGGGCGATAGAACGCCAAAACGCCGCGCCGGTGAGGTCCAGCGCGGCGACGATGATAAACCGTCGGGGTGTCAGTCCGCGCTCAACGGCATGGAATTGGTAGATCGTTCTGAAGACTCGATACCCGGCAGGAACTTGTACCAGCCTTCAGTGATGCATTGCTCGAGCCGCCGCTCGATAGCGTAGTAGCGGCCCGGCGACGGCTCGAAGGGCATTCGCTTGAGCGTCATGCGAGCCTCGGCCACCGACTTGCCGCCCTTACGATGATTGCACGCCCTGCACGCCGACGTGAGGTTCTCCCAGGTGTGCGCGCCGCCTCGTGACCGGGGAACGACGTGATCCAGGGTGAGGTCTCCAGTGCGGCGGCCGCAGTATTGGCACGTATATGAATCACGCAAGAAGACTTCGCGACGCGAAAGCTTTACCCGCGCGCGTGGCGCCCTGATCAGGCAAATGAGCCGGATCACGGACGGGTAGGGAAAGGCATCCTGCGAAGTCGTGATGAGCGCGTCGTGCGTCTCGAGGATCTCGGCCTTGCCGCCAAAGACCAGGACGACCGCGCGCCGCGCATTGCAGATATTCAGGGGTTCGTAGTTTTGATTGAGAACGAGAACCGACTTGTTCACGCGCAACTGCTCTCGACGGACGCGAAGAATCGTTGCCCTCGCACCAGGCAGTTTTCGAGCGCGTCCGGGAGGATGCACGCCCTGACGGTACGGATGGTACGTTGGCAGACCGAATTGCCGCAAGGGTTGACAGTTTGTCATTTTGTTATGGGGGATTCGGTCCCGCGTCGTTCTCGCGTCCCGCGCAAGAACCTAGTCGGCTGCCAGTGCGGTTGGGAAGAGCGTCTCCTTGAGGTAGTGCCCGGTGTGCGACAGCGGGTTCGCCGCGACGTCTTCCGGTGTGCCCGTGGCGATCACCTGGCCGCCGCCTGTTCCGCCTTCGGGACCAAGGTCGATGATCCAGTCAGCCGACTTGATGACGTCGAGGTTGTGCTCGATGACCACGATCGTATTGCCGCCATCCGCCAATCGCTGCAGAACACCGAGCAGGCGCTCGATATCGGCAAAGTGCAAACCCGTGGTTGGCTCGTCGAGAATGTAGAGCGTCCTGCCCGTGGCGCGTCTGGAAAGCTCGGATGAAAGCTTCACACGTTGCGCCTCGCCACCCGAGAGCTGCGTTGCCGGCTGTCCAAGCCTGATGTACCCAAGCCCGACGTCTTCCAGCGTTTGCAGCTTGCTGCGAATGCTCGGAATGTTCTGAAAGAAATCGAGCGCTTCGGTGACCGTCATCTCGAGGACATCGGCGATCGACTTGCCTTTGAAGGTCACTTCCAGTGCTTCGCGGTTGTATCGCTTGCCGTGGCAGACCTCACAGGGAACGAACACGTCAGGCAGGAAGTTCATCTCGATCTGGATGATCCCTTCGCCCTTACATGCTTCGCAGCGGCCACCTTTGACATTGAATGAGAACCGACCGGCCTTGTATCCACGCGCCTTTGCTTCCGGCAGCGATGCATAGAGTTCGCGGATGGGGGTGAACATGCCGGTATATGTAGCTGGGTTGGAACGCGGTGTGCGGCCGATCGGGCTCTGATCGATCTCGATCACCTTGTCCAGGTGCTCGAGACCGAGCACTTCGTCATGCGCGCCCGGGCGTTGGCGGGAACGATGGTATTCCATCGCAAGCCGCGGATAGAGGATGTCGGTGATCAGCGAGCTCTTGCCCGAACCCGAGACCCCGGTGATCGCGGTGAACGTTCCGAGGGGAATATCGACGATCACATCCCGCAAATTGTTCTCGCGTGCCCCGACAACGGTGAGTCTCCTGCCGCTGCCCATTCTCCTCACCGGAGGCGTCTGTATCGCGCGTGCGCCGCTGAGATATTGGCCCGTGAGGGACTGCGAAACGGCTGCAAGATCAGCGATGCTGCCCGCGGCCACGACCTCGCCGCCGTGAACGCCGGCGCCGGGGCCAATATCGACGATCCAGTCCGCCGCGCGCATCATCTCCTCGTCGTGTTCGACGACGATCAACGTGTTCCCGAGATCGCGCAAGCGCAATAGCGTCTTGATGAGACGGTCGTTGTCGCGCTGATGGAGACCGATACTCGGCTCGTCCAGGATGTAGAGCACACCCATCAGCGCCGATCCGATCTGCGTCGCGAGCCGGATACGCTGAGCCTCGCCGCCGGAAAGCGTGTTCGCCGCTCGATCCATGGTTAGATAGTCGAGCCCGACGTCGACCAGGAATCCCAACCGCTCGCGTACCTCTTTCATGATCTGACGACCGATGAGGTATTCACGCGGCGTCAAGATGGCGTCGGCGGACTTGTCGGGATCGACCGACAATCGCTCGGCCCACTCCTGCGCCTGCCGAATTGGGAGCCTGGAGACATCGACGATGTTCTTGCCGTCGATGAGCACGAAAAGAATCTCGCGCCGCAATCTGGTTCCCTGACACGTCGGACATGGGTTCGACGCCATGTACTTGCCCAGCTCCTCCTTGATGTAGTCGGAGGAGGTGGTCGCATATCGCCGCGTCAGATTCGGAATGACTCCTTCATACGGGACCTGATACGCCTTGGTCCGGCCGTTGCGTGCCTGATATTTGACCGTTATCTGCCGCCCCTTGAGACCATGCAAGATCACTGCGCGGGCGTCGTCGTCGATAGTGTTGAACGGCTGCTGCGTCGAAAAGCCATAGAGTTCCGCAAGCGCGTCGAGCTGTGCGGCGTACCACGCATAGCCTTCGCCGGCAGCACTCATCCAGGGAGCGATGGCGCCCTGATCGAGCGACAAACGCGGATTGGGGACAACGAGCTCAGGGTCGAACTCCAGCTTGACGCCCAGACCCGTGCAGTCAGGGCATGCGCCCTGCGGCGAGTTGAACGAGAAGTTCCTTGGTTCGAGCTCACCCAGACTGATACCGCAATCGGCACAAGCGAACTGCTCGGAAAAGGTGAGCTCTTCACCATCGACGATCTGCACCAGCGCGATGCCTTTGGCGATGCGCAACGCTGTTTCCAGCGACTCGATCAATCGCACCCGTTCGGGGCTGTCTTCCGGCGCCACGCCATCGTCGAAATTGAGCGCCACCCGGTCGACCACAACATCGATCGAGTGCTTCTTGGTCTTGGCGAGCTTGATTGGTTCGTCGAGGTCGGTCACCACGCCATCGACGCGCACGCGGACGAATCCCTGCCGCCGGATTTCATCGAGCACCGCCACATGCTCGCCCTTCCGATCGCGAATGACCGGCGCGAGGATCAGCAGTCGGCTTCGTTCCGGTAGCTGCAGAAGCGTGGATGCCATCTGTTGCACCGACTGTTGCTCGATCGGCTTGCCGCAGTTCGGGCAATGCGGACGCCCGATTCGCGCATAGAGCAACCGCAGATAGTCGTAGATTTCGGTGACGGTTCCGACCGTAGAACGCGGATTGCGGCTGGTGCCCTTCTGGTCGATCGAGATGGCCGGCGAGAGTCCGTCGATATGATCGACATCCGGCTTTTCCATCTGGCCGAGGAACTGGCGCGCATATGCCGAAAGCGACTCGACGTACCGTCGTTGGCCTTCTGCGAAGATCGTGTCGAATGCCAGCGAGGACTTGCCGGAACCAGAGAGTCCGGTCAACACGACAAGTCGATCTCGCGGGAGATCGACGTCGATATTCTTCAGATTGTGCTCGCGGGCACCGCGAACGGAGATCTTGTCCAGAATCGGCGACATAGTTCTGTTCCAAGCGGGAAAAGGCGAACGTTTGATCGCATCGAGGATTGTAGCATGATCGTCAACCCCCGACCGGCATAGAATTGAGAGATTGCGCGATTGTGATTACGCCAGGGCTTCCTCTTTGACCGACATACTGAAAGCAACAGAACTTCCGCCAACCTTCGATCCGGCGGCCGTCGAATCGGGACTCTACGACTGGTGGGACAAGCAGGGCTTTTTCCAACCGAGTGATGATCCCGAGGCCGAGCCGTTCGTCATCATCATGCCGCCGCCAAATGTCACGGGCGAGCTCCACGTCGGCCACGCGCTCTTCGTCAGCTTGCAGGACTTGATGATCCGCTGGCGCCGCATGAACGGATACAGCGCGCTCTGGTTGCCTGGCGCCGACCACGCCGGCATCGCAGGACAGTGGGTGGTCGAGAAGATCCTGGCCACCGAAGGTTTGACGCGCCACGACCTGGGGCGTGAGAAGTTCCTGGCACGGGTCTGGGAATACATGGACCCGATGCGTTGGCGCATCCGCGAGCAGATGATGATTCTGGGCGCGTCATGCGACTGGACCCGGCTGGCGTTCACGATGGACCCCGGGCCCTCCCGCGCCGTGCGAAAGGTCTTCAAGCACCTCTACGACAAGGGGTTGATCTATCGCGGGAGCCGGCTCATTTCCTGGTGTCCGCGCTGCATGACAGCGCTTTCGGATCTCGAAGTCGTGCACAAGGACGTGCCAGGACATCTCTGGCAGCTGGCGTACCCTGTGGATGGCGATCCCAATCGCGAGATCATCGTCGCGACGACGCGCCCCGAGACGATGCTTGGCGACACGGCGGTCGCTGTCCATCCCGACGACGAGCGCTACTCCGACCTGATCGGGAATCACGTGCGCCTGCCGATCCTGAATCGCTTGATTCCAATCGTGGCCGATGATGCCGTCGATATGTCGTTCGGCACCGGAGCGGTCAAGGTCACCCCAGCCCACGATCCGAACGACTTCGAAATCGGACGTCGCTGCAACCTTCCGTCGATCAACATCATGAACCCGAATGGCACGATCAATGTGGAGGGTGGGCCGTTCGAGGGAATGACCATTCCGGCGGCGCGAACGGCAGTGGTGGCGCGTCTCGAACAGGATGGCGCGCTACGCGGCGTGACTGAGCACGCTCATCCCGTCGGTCATTGCGACCGGTGTGGAACCGTGGTGGAGCCGCTCATCAGTGAGCAATGGTTCGTCAAGATGGACCCGCTCGCTGCACCCGCAATCCAGGCGGCCAAAGACGGAAGCTTGCGCTTCGTTCCTGAGCGATTCAAAGGTGTCTATCTCAACTGGATGGAGAACATCCACGACTGGTGCATTTCTCGACAGCTTTGGTGGGGACACCGCATCCCCGTCTGGTATTGCCAGTCGTGCGGCCACCTGACCGTCTCCGAGGATGACACTGTCGCCACTTGTCCTGAATGCGGTGGTCCCGTGCTGCAGGACGAGGACGTGCTCGACACCTGGTTCAGCTCGGGCCTGTGGCCGTTCTCGACACTCGGATGGCCCGAACAGACAGCTGACCTTGCCCGCTACTACCCGTCAGACGTGATGGAGACCGGTTACGAGATCCTCTTCTTCTGGGTCGCGCGCATGGTCTTCTTCGGGCTGGAGATGCAAGGGGAACTGCCGTTCCATACGGTCTATCTGCACGGCACCGTGCGGGACGCGGTCGGCGCCAAGATGTCCAAGACCAAAGGGAATGTGCTCGACCCAACCGAGCTGACTGCCACATATGGCGCAGACGCGCTGCGATACGCGCTGGTGACGCAAAGCGGTCCTGGCCAGGACTCGAAGCTTCACGTTGGGCAAATCGAGGCCGCGCGGAACTTTATCAACAAGATCTGGAATGCGACCCGTTTCGCCACGCGCGTCTTCGGTGAAACGCAGGTCGAGCTCGATGCAAATGGACCAGTTGCGCCCACCAGCACTGCTCTGGTCGACCGGTGGATCGTCAGTCGGACGAATGCGGTCATCGCGGAGACGAGCGATCTGCTCGAGACCTATTCCTTCCTCGAAGCTGGGCGAGGACTGCGCGATTTCATCTGGTCAGAACTGTGCGACTGGTACATCGAGGCGGCCAAAGTGCGCTTGCGCGGAACGCCCGACGAGAAGCAGCAGGTGGCGCAAACGCTGGCCTGGGTGCTCGATCGATCGCTGAGACTCCTGCACCCGTTCATGCCGTTTGCAACCGAATCGATGTGGCAAGCGATTCCGCACCAGGGCGAGAGCATCATGGTTTCCTCGTGGCCGCAGGCGGCAGAGCGTGATCTGGCCGCGGAACGCGACTGGTCGCGGCTCATGGAGCTTGTCAGTCGGGTGCGCAACATCCGCACCGAATCGAGTGTGGAGCCGGGACGCTGGATCGCGGCATCGATCTTCACTCCTGCCGAGTCGCAAGCGGTTTTCGAAGGCGCACGGCGCGAGATCGGGCTGCTGGCCCGTATTGGCGACGATCAGTTGACAATCGAAGTCGGTGAGCCGCGGGCCGAACAAGGCGATGTCGTTGTCGCTGCTGACGATCTCGTCGCCGTTCTCCCGTTGGCCGGATTGGTCGATCTTTCGGCAGAGCGTGAGCGCATTGCGAAGGAGCTCGAAGAGGCAGTCGCCGAGCGAATCCGCGCTGAGGCTCAGTTGGCGAACGAAGGTTTTGTGGCGCGCGCTCCTGAGAAGGTGGTGCAGGTCCAGCGCGACCGCCTGGCAAGCGCGGTCGAGCGCATTGCGCTACTCGAGCGGCGACTGAACGAACTCGGTGGCTGACCGTCTCGATCGAGGATTCTTCGAGCGCCCGACGGCCACCGTCGCGGTCGATCTGATCGGCTGCGTGCTTTGGCGCTATTCGACCGCCGGGGTGACGTCCGGGCGCATTGTCGAAACCGAGGCATATCTCGATGCCTCCGATCGCGCATCTCATGCAGCGTGGTCGAAACGCGGCCAGGATGTGATGCAACGTGCGCCGGGAACGATCTACATCTACCGATCCTACGGGATGCACTGGATGTTCAACATCGTTGCCCATGCTCCGGAAAGCGTGGGAGCCGTGCTGGTGCGTGCTGTCGAACCACTCGACGGAATCGACTTGATGGAGAAACGCCGTGGCTTGACGGCACTACGGCAGCTGGCGTCGGGCCCCGGAAAACTCTGCCAGGCATTCGGGATCGACGACGGTCTGCACAAGGTCGATCTGGCAACTTCGGATGCCATCTGGATCACACCCGCGAGCGCACGCGCCTCCCTCGTCGTGGGTGAACGAATCGGGATTACGAAATCCCCTGAACTCGAGTTGCGTTTCTTCGAAGCAGGCAATCGCTACGTTTCTGCGCACCGGCGGGGTGTTCCGTTTTCGCCGGAGATGCTACCTTCGTCGTGAGCAACCCCGCTCCGATCGATTCGAAACGCAGCGCTGTGCCCATACAACTCCTGGACAACGAAACGATTGGCAAGATCGCCGCTGGCGAGGTGGTCGAGCGCCCAGCGTCGGTCGTGAAGGAGCTGATCGAGAACGCCATCGACGCGCACTCGACACGCATCGCCGTTTCGATCGAAGCCGGTGGCACGCGATTGATCGAAGTTGTCGACAACGGGTTCGGCATCGCGGCAGACGAACTGCCACTTGCGTTGCAGCGACACGCCACGTCGAAGTTGAGCGCATTCGAGGACCTGGACGGACTGCACACGCTTGGCTTTCGAGGAGAAGCGTTGCCGAGCATTGCTGCCGTCTCGTCGCTGCGTGTGAAATCGCGTTCGCATGAAGCGCCTCAGGCGGCGTCCGTTCGAGTCGAATTCGGAAGCATCGGGTCCACACTGGCCGAAAGTGGGGGTGGCGGCACTGTTGTGCAGGTGCGTGACCTCTTCGACAACGTTCCGGCGCGACGCAAGTTCCAGCGGCAACCTTCGACCGAGAGCGGGCTCATCACTCGTTTGGTCGGAGCCTATGCGGCGGCCTATCCTGAGATTGGCTTCTCATTCGATGTGGACGGGCGGCGCAGCTTCTCGACTCAGGGAAGCGGCGACCTGATCGAAGCGGCAACCTCCGTCTATGGCATCGATGTCGGCCGCGCCGCCATCGAGCTACAGGAGCCCGATCTTGACGCACGGGTGCCCGGTGTGACCGTCACGGGTTGGCTCTGCGCGCCAACGGTAACGCGATCCCACCGGCAGCAAATGATCTTCTTCGTCAACGGGCGCCAGATCCAAAGCCGCACGTTGATGTACGCACTGGAAGAGGCGTATCACACCCTGCTGATGGTGGGCCGTCATCCCGTCACACTTGTGCGCATTTCGCTCGATCCGGAGTTTGTGGACGTCAACGTTCATCCGACCAAAGCGGAGGTGAAGTTTGCGGACGAGCGGGCTGTGGCTCGGGCCATCTCGCGGGCGGCGCATGCCACGCTCTCGCGCATTCCTCGCGCCGAACCTCCCCGCATTCGGATCGAGAGCTCCGCACCAGTTGCCGGAGGATACTTGCCCACATCGTTGCCGGTTATCGACCACCAGCCGTATCAACAGCGGCCATCAGTACCGCTGCCGTCCTCGAACGCGTCCAGTCAACCCCAGCAACCGGTTCGCGAGGCGCCACGCCCGTCGCTCCCAACGCTTCGAGTGCTTGGGCAGGTCGCGAGCACGTACATCATCGCGGAGGGGCCAGAAGGGCTGTACATGATCGACCAGCATGCCGCGCACGAACGGGTCGTATATGAGCGGTTTCTGGGCCAAATGGCTGCGGCTGGCGTCGAGCGACAACCCATGCTCGATCCTCTGGTGGTCGATCTCTCTCCAGAGGAATCCGCGGTCGTCGAGCAATCGCTGGATGAGTTGCGTCAAGTGGGATTCGATCTGGAACGGTTCGGCCCAAGTTCGATTCTGGTTCGCTCGGTACCCGCTGTTGCTGTCGGAACCGATGTCCAGGCACGGCTTCGCGACATCCTCAAGGAGTTGGGAGAGGGCGGATCGGGCAGCTCATGGCTCGACTCCGTCGCTGTCAGCGTGGCCTGCCATACGTCGATTCGCGCCGGTCAGACGTTGAGTCTGCAGGAAATGCGCGAACTCGTCGAGCAGCTCGAACGCACACAGCAGCCACGCGCCTGCGGTCACGGGCGTCCGACGATGCTCAAGTTGACCCAAGATGAGCTAGAGCGACAGTTCTGGCGCACCTGATTGCGTTCAGGCGCGTTCCCGCCGCATGACGCGAATCAACAGCAGCGTGAGCAGCATGATAGCCAGCAGCAGCAGAATCGATGCGGCGGCCGCCTGCCCCATGTTCAGGTTCGTGAATCCGATCTTCCAGATGCGAAACGAGATCGTTTCGGTCGCGCCGCCAGGACCGCCTGATGTAAGGATGTAGATCAGGTCGTAGGTTTTCATCGCCGAGATCATGCGAATCAAGGCAGCGATGAGTAGGACCGGCGCCATGAGCGGAATCGTTACCGTATGGAGAATCTGCAGCCCGTTCGCTCCGTCGACGCGGGCCGCTTCGAGTGGTTCACGGGGGAGCGCCGCCAATCCTGCCAGCAAGACGACCATCAAGAGCGATGTCTCGTGCCAAACATCGACCCCGACGACGGCCGGCATTGCCGAGCTCTTGATCGAAAGCCACTCCTGGGCCGGTAACCCGAGCTTGCGAAACCACCAGTTGATGGCGCCAAGGTCGGGATGCAACAGCAGCCGCCAGATCAAACCGACAGCAATCGGGCTCACGAGAAGCGGAATCAGCAGCACACAGAGATAGAGGTTCCGGAAGCGGAGATTCGGCTGGTTGAGGAGCAGCGCCAGCCCAAACGCGACGACCAGCTCGATGACGACCACAGAAATCGTCAGGACGACTGTGTTCCGGATTGCCTGGATGAAAACCTCCATTCCGAGAACATCGCGGAAGTTCTGCGACCACGTGAGGTCCCCGATTCCGCCCTCCGTAAGGTCGTACTGGTGCACGGCCACGTAAAGCGCGTAGACGATGGGAAACCCGACAATTGCCAGCAGCGCGAGCAGCGTCGGCAACGCCATCCCCCAGCGAAAGAGGGTATTGCTCCGCTGACCGGTCGAACCGATCGATCGCTGCGCGGAAATTTCTTCGGATGCTGACGTGAGCTCGACGGACATCTGGGCGATACCGGTGAGAGCCGGGCAATGTTGCCCGGCTCTCGCGAAGAACCTGGCCCTATAGCAGCTCTTTGAGTTCGTCGGCAGCGGCGTTCATGGCGTCCTGAGCGGAGGACCCTCCGGTGACGGCATCGCTCAGATGGCGACCCATGATCTCCACCAACTGCGCCTGCTTCGTGACGCCGGGAAGCCCTTTGCCGGTAGCGATAAGGTCCTTGACCTGCGCCATCCATGGGAAGGCCGTGGTGTACTCAGGGTTGTCGTACGGGGCGGTCTGCGCGGCAACTCCGCCGCCGAGCGCGCGGCGCATGGCGACATCGGGAGATTCGACCCACTTGAGGAATTCCCAGGCCGCATCGGGATTCGGTGAGCTCACGGGAATGCCCCAGCTCCAGGAGCCGGTCAACCCGGTTCCTCCCGGCATCGTGGTGACCGCGCCCTTGCCCTTCACCTGGCTGTCCTCCAGCGTTTCGCCGTCGGAAAGCAAGAAGAGATAGCTGACCGAGGTGAGCGCCTTGCCCTGGCGCCAGAGCGCGCCTGTGTCGTTCAGGTCGGCGTTGGCAGCGCCCGGTTGCGCTCCGTTGTTGATCGCATCGACATACAGCTGCACCGCCGCCACGCCGGCTTCGTTGTTGATGGCCGGAGCAGACATGTCATCCGTGAAGAAGTCGCCACCCGCCGAATAGAGGTAGTTGCAGAACTCCATCACGATCGGATCGCCCTGCATACCCTGCATTGCCGCTCCGTAGAGGTTGTCCGGGTCGATCTGATTCGTCGCGGTGATCATGGCCACGTAATCTTCGACCGACGTCGGCATCACGAGCTCGCTTCCCGTGATCTCCTGATACTGCCCCTTGAACTCGTCGCTTTCGAACAGGTCCGTCCGATAGAGGAGTCCCATCGGGTAGACATACATGGGGATGTAGTACGTGGTCCCATCGACCTCGGATCCGATCTTCAGCACCGCCGGATCGTAGCGATCGAGGCTCACTTGCCCGTCGCTGGCGGCGATGCGCTCTCCCAGGTCCTCCATCCAGCCAGCACGCGCGAACTCGTAGACCCAGTAGAAGTCGACCTCGAGGAAGTCATACGTTCCGTTGCCTTCTCCGGCAGCCAGCTGCGACACGAGCTTGTCGTGCATGACCGGATAGACGACCTTCTCGAACTGGACTTTGATACCCGTGAGCTCCTCGAACTCCGGGAGCATCTCCTCGATCAGGGTCGTTTCACGCAGATCTTCCATCAACGCGTTGAGTGTTGTGCCCTCGAATTCGCGGGAGTAGGTGATGTCCTGCGCCGCAGCACCGCCGAAGCGCCCCGATGGCAGCGCGAGGCCCAAACCAGCCGCTCCCGTGAGTTGCATGAGTCGTCGTCGATCGATTGTGCGATTGGTTCTGTTCACCATGTTCTCCTTTCGATCTCTTGCGCCGGACACACGCCAGCGCCTGCTCACTTGACCGCTCCGAAGGTCAATCCCTGAACCAGATGCCGCTGGATGAACCAGGTGAGCACCACGATCGGGACCATCATGGAAATCGTCGCCGCGCAGATTGCTCCGACCTGGTTGCCCTGCGATGTCATCAATGACGCCAGGGCAACCGGCATCGTGCGCGACTCGCGCCCAGTCAGGATCAACGCAAAGAGAAACTCGTTCCAGCTCAACACGAACGCGAAGATGCCCGCGGCCATCAGGCCAGGCAGCGCAAGCGGCATGACCACTTGCCGAAAAGCGCGAAACGGCGTCGCCCCGTCGACCTGAGCGGCTTCCTCGAGATCGACCGGGATCGATTCGAAAAAGCCCATCAGGATCCAGACCACAAAGGGAAGGTTGAATGACAGGTAGATGATCGCAAGCGTGATGCCACGATCGAACATCTTGAGCTCGTATCCCGCAACCTCGACCGTTTGGCGCACGATCAGGTAGAAGGGAATGACCAGCGCCACCGGCGGAAGCATCTGCGTCCCAAGAATCGCCAGCGAGAACGATGTGCCGCCGGTGCGGAAACGCGCGATCGAGTACGCCGCGAGCGCGCCGATTGCCAGGCAGATCGCGGATGAGACCACCGCAATCCAGAACGAGTTCCAGAGGTTGTGCTGGAAATCCTGCTCCACGAACAACTGCCGGTAGTTGTCCAGATTGGGTGAAAAGGACAGATCCATTGGCCGGTACGCCATGTCGTTCGAAGCAAACGAGCTGCGCAGCGTCCACACCACCGGGAGCAGGATCGACAGGCTCGCAACGATCAACACCGCATGGGTTGCCAATCGCGCCCAATCGACGCTCCTGCGGGCCGCGGGCGCTCTGGAAACGAGATTTCCTTCGAGGGGTACCGACATGCGACGGTTGTCCTGAGCGGTTAGATTTTCACGAATGGTTCGAAAGACTTGGTCGCGCTGATAATAGCAGTGTCGTTGCCTTGTATACACGGCGAGGAGCGCAGATATGCCCGGACAGCGTTTGCAGAATCGTGTCGCGGTTGTGACCGGGGCGGGCAGCGGCATCGGCCGAGCGATCTCAGCTGCATTGGCAGCCGACGGCGCGGTCGTGGTTGCCACCGATATCGATGCAGATCTTGCGCGCGATACTGCCAATGCGATCGGTGGCGCTCACGCGCTGCGGCTCGATGTCACTTCGAGCGAATCCGCGCGAGAAGTCGCTCACCAGGTGGAACGCGAGATTGGACCCATCGAAATCCTGGCCAACAATGCGGGCGTCTCGACCATGGGCCCGATCTGGGAGTTGACCGAGGAGGAATGGGACTTCAACTTCGACGTCAATGCGAAGGGTGTTTTCCTGGTCACGCAGGCGGTGCTGCCCGGGATGATGACTCGACGATGCGGTTCCATCGTGAACACAGCCTCGATGGCCGGCAAGAAGGCGCCGAAACTGCTGGCGCACTACGCTGCGTCCAAGTGGGCCTGCATTGGCTTCACCAAGTCCGCCGCGAACGAGCTGGGTGAGTTCGGCATTCGCGTGAACTGCGTTTGCCCTGGCTATGTCGCGACATCGATGCAAGAGCGGGAATTGATCTGGGAGAGCGAAAAGCGGGGGATGACCGTGGAGGCGGTGATCGCCGAATACGTCAGCCAGACCCCGCTCGGCCGACTGCAAACCGCAGAGGATGTTGCTCGGGTAGTGGCATATCTTGCGTCAGACGACGCCGAGTTTCTGACCGGTGCTGCGATCGACATCACCGGCGGCGCGCATCTCTAGCGGACAGCCCGCAATCTTGGCTCGGGCTCGCCTGGCTCGTCGAGCTTGATCCATCCGTGCCGCAAGGCAAAGATGACCGCTTGCGTTCGGTCGTTGACGGCCAGTTTTCGCAGGATCGAGGTGATGTGGTTCTTGACCGTCTGATCGGAGATTCCGAGCTGGAACGCAATCTCTTTGTTGCTGTTGCCTTGCGCGACATAATCGAGAATCTCGATCTCGCGCGGGGTCAGCGGAGAAAAGACGCCATCCGCTGATTCGTCCAGCACCGAGAGTTCCTGGAACTGGTGGAGCACACGCGATGCGACATGCGGACGGGAAAGAACGCTCTCGTTGATGAGATATTCACCCAGCGCAACCTTGCGAAGCACGCGCACGAGATCTTCGAGCTCGATCTCTTTCGAGATGTAGGCGGCCGCGCCCGAGCGTATGGCCTGGAAGAGCTGCTCATCGTCCTCCGTTCTTGTCATGAGGATGACCAGAATCTGCGGATGACGACGCTTCAGTTGCTTCGTAAGCTCGAGAGAGCTGTCGGAACGGAGCTGCGCATCGAGCAGCACGAGTTCCGGAAGGGAAGTGTCGACAGCGTCGAGCGCAGCCGCCGCTGACGCTGCCTCACCGATCACCTGCAAGTCCGGGTACCCCTCGAGCCCACCGCGTACGCCCGCACGAAAGAGGGGATGATCGTCGACGATGAGAAGTCGCGTGCGTGACACGGCTATGCACCCAGCCTGCGGAAAAGCAATCGGCGTTCCAGCCAAACGCCGCCTCAAGTATACGGAAATAGTGTACGTACCCTCAAGATCAACAAACTGGCCGGATTGTTCGGGCTATTTGTAGCGGCCGCGAAGATCGTTCCACTTGACGTGCGCCACATCCGAGAAGTTGGTCAATGTGTCGCCAATCGGATTGACTTTGCTCTGTTCGCCATAGGTCCAGTTGACCGGCACAATGGCGATCCCCAACCCGAGACGCCGCGCGACCACCAGGAGCTCCACGTCGAAGGCAGTCACCTTGGGTGACGAGAGTTCACCATTCGAACCCCGATAGAGCCGCAGACGAGGCAGGATCATGTCGCGCGCGGACGCTGTGAACATCTTGAACCCGCATTGCGTGTCGTGGATGCCGGGAAGGAGCAACAGACGAACGAGTGCGTTGAACCCACGGCCCATCAGGTGGCGGAACTCAGGTTCGCCAATTCGGGACGCTGTTTCACCCTCGCGCGATCCGATGACCACATCGGCGCCGGATGCCACCTCCGCCCGAAACGGCTCCAGATAGGTGATTGGGGTCGCGAGGTCGGCGTCCGCGAAGAGAATCAGGTCACCCCTGGCATGTTCCAGTCCCCAGAGAACAGCGGCGGCCTTGCCCCCGTGCGGGATCGTCTGCACTTCGAGATTGCCGAACTCCCGCGCCACTGTTCGGGCAACCGACGCGGTTCCATCCGTGCTGCCATCATCGACCAACAGGACGTCCGATCGGTATTGCTGTTCGTGTAGGTACTGAAGGATCTCGCGCAGGGAATCTGCGATGCGGAAGGACTCGTTGTAGGCCGGGATGACGACCGTCTGTGAGGGAGGTGTGGCGACCCCTGATTGTCTGGTTTGGTCGAGACTCAATGCACGGTCCTCGGGACGCAAATAGCGGCCCCGGGGCCGTATCCGCTCATGGGCGAATGCTAGCATAGGCCGAATGTTCGACTTTTCCGCAGAAGGGGAAATCCACCGTGTTGGAACTCGGGTCACATGTTTCCGCCAGTGGCGGCGTCGACAAGGCAATCGGGCGCGCCACCGCCCTGGAAATGACCTCGTTTCAGATCTTCACAAAGAACGCTAACCAGTGGAATGCCAAACCGCTCGACCCGGTGGTCATCGAGCGGATTCGCGACGGGATTGCCGCGAATCCGCAGATCACTACCGTGGTCGCCCACGACTCGTATCTCATCAACCTGGCGTCACCGGATGACGCTGCCTGGGAGAAGTCGATTGCGGCGCTCCAGACCGAACTCGAACGCTGCGACCAGTTGGGAATCCCATTTCTTGTATCACATCCCGGGGCGCACATGGGAACCGGCGTCGATGCGGGCACAGCGCGTGTAGCGCACGCCATCAATATCATTCACGAGCGCCTGCCGAATGGAGCCTGCTCACTCGCGATCGAAACGACCGCCGGTCAGGGCTCGACGCTCGGGCGCACCTTCGAGGAAATCGCCCAGATCATCGATGGAGTAGAAGACAAGCAGCGCATATCGGTCTGTTTCGACACGTGTCATGTGTTCGCCGCTGGGTATGACATCCGAACCGAAGCCACATACCAGACCACCATGGAGACGTTCGATGAAATCATCGGACTCGGGCGTCTTCAGGTGCTGCATCTGAACGATTCCGCCAAGGAATTTGGCTCGTACCGGGACCGGCATGCGCACATCGGTGAGGGGTTCATCGGAAGGGATGCGTTCCAGTTCCTCTTGCGGGACGATCGGTTGCAGGGTCGGCCGGGCATTCTCGAAACACCCAAGGACGATGACGTCACCGAAGACCTGATGAACCTGACAACTCTGCGCGGTTTGGCGTAACCGAGAAGGGACGCTGACATGAAAAAGCACCGGATCTACACGATGCCGTTTGCCAGGGTCTATCCGGAATACGTCGCCAAGGCCGAACGCAAGGGACGCACAAAGGGCGAGGTCGACGAGATCATCGAGTGGCTCACCGGTTACGACGACGCGTCCCTGAACGAGGTTCTGGAGCAGGGAACCGACATCGAAACCTTCATCGCCGATGCGCCCGCGCTGAACCCATCGCGCAGCCAGATCACAGGTGTTGTCTGTGGCGTACGCGTCGAAGATATCGAGGAAGAAACGATGCGCGAGATTCGCTATCTCGACAAATTGATCGACGAGCTCGCCAAAGGCAAGCCGATGGACAAGATCCTCCGGCAACCCGCTGGATAGCCAGGTCGCCAGATCTCGACCAAACAGGGCCAAGGCGGGTATCGGCAACCCGCATTGGCCCTGTGATCGTCCACATGACGGGGATCTGGTTCAGTCGATCACGCGCTGACTCTCGAGCCGGTTGATGACCAACAATCGCATTTCGGTCATGTCCTCGATCGTATACCGAATGCCCTCGCGGCTCAGTCCGGAAGATTTCACGCCGCCATATGGCATGTGATCGATGCGATAGGTGGGGATGTCGTTCATCACCACACCACCCGCCTCGATGTTCTCGAAGGCATACAACGCTCGTTCCAGATTGTTGGTGAAAACGCCGGCCTGCAGACCGTAGATCGAGTCGTTCACGGCCTCGACCGCTTTTCCGAACGACGGAACCTTGAACACCGTGACGAGCGGCGCAAAGGCCTCCCGTGAGCAGACGAATGCATCCGGCGGGGCATTCTCGATGATGGTGGGCTGCATGAATCGACCTTCGGCCTTGCCGCCTGTTAGCACCGTGGCGCCGCGCGCAACCGCGTCCTCGATCCATTTCTGGCTTCGAGCGGCCGCCTTGTCGTCGATCATCGGGCCAAGGTCGGTCTCGCGATCGAGCGGATCACCCAGTTTCACCTTTTTCGTCTCGGCAACGAGCAGTTTCACGAACTCGTCGTACACGGCTTCGTGAATGAAGACGCGCTGCACCGAGATGCAGACCTGGCCGGCATAGGCAAACGCGCCCACGCGCACGCGCTGCGCGGCGAATGCGAGATCGGCGTCCTGGTCGACGATCACTCCTGCGTTTCCGCCCAGTTCGAGCACGACCTTCTTCATGCCCGCATTCTTCTTCATCTCCCAGCCAACATCAGGCGAGCCAGTAAACGACAGAAGCTTGAAGCGCGGGTCCTCGACCATCGCGTTGCCGACGTCCCGGTTCATTGGCAGCACGCTCAACGCGCCGGGAACGAGTCCAATCTCGTCCAACAGCTTGGCGACGAAAAGCATCACCAACGGGTCCTTGGAGGGCGGCTTCAGCACGATCGGGTTTCCGGAGGCGATCGCGGGTGCGATCTTGTGCAGGGCGAGGTTCAGGGGAAAGTTGAACGGCGAGATTCCTGCAACCGGTCCAATCGGGAAGCGTCGGACGACTCCGAAACGTCCCTTGGACGACGGCAGGAGATCGAGCGGCATCACCTCTCCCCCGATCCGCTTCGCTTCTTCTGACGCGACCTGAATCGTGAAGATGCCACGATCGGCCTCCACCTCCGCGTCACGGATCGGCTTGCCAGCTTCGAGCGCGATCAATGACGCGATGTGGTCGCGATGCTCCTTCATCTTCGCCGCCAGCGCATCAAGGATGCTGACACGCTCGAACACTGGCTGCTTGCTTGTGTGCGAAAAAGCGCGTTCGGCCGCCTCGACCGCCTGGTTAAGCTGGGCGGCCGATGCCAGATACGTAACGCCGATCACCTCGCCGTTGTAGGGATTCACGATCTCGATGGGATCATCCGATTCGACCCACTCGCCGGCAAGATAGATTGGAAACTTCCTGGTCATCGTCGACTCCTTTGCAATGCGAACGGCGGAGCATGACGCTCCGCCGGTTCCTGATTCCTCAAATCGGTTTCAGTTACTTTGCGGCCGCGTTCACTGGGGGCTCGATCACATCGTCCCACCAACTCGGGGTTTGGCCGCCGATCGTTGCCAGCTCGGTCTTGGTGTAAACGAGCCCATCGCGATCCTGGACCGAGAGCTCGTACTCCTTGCTCATGGTGATTGCGTCCACTGGGCAAACCTGCGCGCAAAGCCCGCAGAACATGCACCGCCCGGAACGCAAGATGAACTCGCCCAGCTCACGGTCGCCTTCCTCGGATGGAATCACGTTCATCTCGAGGCACGACGTGGGGCAGATGCGCGCGCAAAGTCCGCAAGCGACACACAACGCCTCGCCGGTGTCAGGATCGGCGCGAAGCGACGGGATTCCGCGGAACCGTGGAGCCATATCCCGCTTTTCGTCGGGATACTGAATCGTCAGCTTCGGCATCACGGAGCGCTTGAGTGTGACTCCGAACCCTTTGACTTCTTCGAACATGAATCGTGCTCCTCGAGGCTAGTCCGCCGCCATGGAGACGAACGCGGGCGAAAGGGAAGCAAGTCCATCCGGACCGGGCACCAGAATCGAGGCGCCTGGATCGGCATAGGTGCTCACTGGAACATTCAGGCCGTCGCGCTCGAGTCGAGCGAAGTTGACGCCGCCATATTCGGGAACGAACGAGCCGATCTCGTCCATGACGCTGGCAACTGGCAGCCAATCCATCTGGTAGCCCATGCGCTCGGCAAGACCGGATACGATGGCGCCCGTCGATCGCGCTTCACCAATCGCTGGAACCGCGGACCGCACTCGCTGCACCGTGCGATCGAAACTGGTGAAGGTGCCGTCGACCTCGAGCGAAAGCGCGCGCGGCAGAACCACATCGGCCATGCGGGCGATCGGCGAATCGAAACCCCCAGCGTAGATCAGGAACTCGAGTTTCGGAAGCGCGGCCAGCAATTCAGGGCTGTTCTCGGCCTCGCGCGCCAGTGTGCTTTCGAGGTAAAGCGCCTTGACCTCGCCGACTTCGATCGCGCCCGCGATCTCGTCGATTGCATAGCCCTGCATCTCTGGCAGTGTCACGCCCCAGGCTGCTTCGAACTCGGCCCGTGCTGCATCATCGGCAACTGCGCGGCCACCGGGGAGGAACGAGGGGTGCACGCCCATATCGGTCGTGCCCTGGTAGTTGGCGGCGCCACGTGGGGTGGTCACGCCGCCGCCCGGGCGACCGAAATTGCCAGTCAGCAATGCAAGATCGTTGCAAATCTCGGTGATCTCGGAAGCATTGTCCTGCTTACCGCTCGTGTACGGCGCGCCGATGTGCGCGGCGGTGTTGAAGACGACGGACGACGGATAGCCGGTTTCGCCCTTCGCCTCGATCCCGGCTCCGCCAGTGGCATAAAGCACTGCGGCCGCCTGGATCTTGTCGCCGCTCACGCCGGTCGATCGCGCAACTTTGTCCAGGTCATAGTCAGCAAGCGAGTCGGAAAGCCGCGCCAACTCCTTCTTGCCCACACCATCCGCCGCCAGCTTCAGATCGATGATCTGGCGAGCGATCCCCTTCAACAGGGTGCCGGTCGAACCCTCATTTGGCTTGAGCCAGAGTTTGGCGCGCCAGCAGAGCGGATACTCATCCTGCGAAATGACGACCACCTTCGCCTCGCGGAAGATGATCGAGTGGTAGAGCCAGTACGACGCCACCGGAGCGGTCTTGCCAATGTCCGGACCAACGACCATCGCGGCGTTCACCGAGGTGAACATTTCCTGGTTGTTGTTGGTGCTCCCGACATCGCGTCCCAGTGACGCGCGGACCGACCGCTCGACCGCAACCTGCGATGGGGTCAACAGGCGATCGACGTTGTTCGATCCCATGACCGCGCGTGTGAACTTCTGTGCCAGGTACGCGTCTTCGTTCGTATTGTCCGGAGTGATCAGAGCCGCGAACTGATTGCCCTTGTAGTTCTCGAGCGTGGCCGCGATCGAATCGAGCGCATCGTCCCACGTGACTTCGTACCCGAACGTGCCGCGCTGATTGATGCGCGGGTAGCGCAGCCGGTCCGGCGACTGCTGAATCTCATGGCCCCATTTGCCCTTTTCACAAACATAGCCATGATTCGTGCCGCGTTCCCAGAGGTTGGTTGCCCGGCGAACGATGCCTTTGTTCGACTCGACATTGATCGTGCAACCGTAGTCGCAGAAGCCGCAGATCGTTTCTGTGCTGTCGAGGTCCCAGGGATGGTGCGCGAAGTGCCGATCGGTCAGTGCCCCAACCGGACAGACGGCGATGCACATTCCGCAATTGGTGCAAAGCGTGTCGGAAAGCTCGAGACCAAATGCCGGGCTAACCGCCGCCTCGATACTGCGGTTCGTCGATTCGATCGCGGTCACGCCGATCATTTCGTCGCAGACGCGCGTGCAGCGGTTGCACATGATGCAGCGATCGAACTTGTAATCGATCGTTTCGCTGAAGTGCGTGTACGGCTGCGCGAATTTGGGTCGACGATATGGGTTGGTGTTGACGTTGCTGAGGTAGGTGTTGTCCTGTAGGTAGCACTCGCCCGACTTGTCGCAGGTCGGGCAATCGAGCGCATGATCCACCAGGTACATCTGCAGGATGAACTGGCGCGCGTCCTCCACCGGCTCGGAATGGGTGAGCACTTCCATTCCTTCGCCAAGTGGCGTGGCGCAGGATTCGATGAGACCGCCGCGCTTGCCGAGAATCTCGACGGTGCAAATACGGCAAGATCCCCACGGCCGCAGCAACGGCTGGTAACAGAGGTTCGGCACCTCGATGTTCGCCATGCGCGCGGCTTCGAGGATCGTGGTCCCGGCCGGAACGGTCACGTCCTGACCGTTGATCTTGCCCGTGACCATCTTGGTTTCAGCTCGGGTCGCCATCCGCTCGATTCCGCCTCGATTTCTCTCGGTCGATCTCCCGGAAACGGTCCGGGAACCCCGCTTGAACGCCCGGCTGTTGCATCGAACAAGGCAGGCGCGAACCGCCTGGAAAGGCGCTCTGATTCGATGCCGATTCTACCATAGGGCCACGTTCGTTCCGGGCGGTGATTCCGTTTGCGCGGGAGATCGACATGCTAGAATTTCGCCGTTTTCAGCCATTTGGCTGGAATATCGCTGTCGGGTAGCCGCGTTGACTGCAACCGCAACTGAACTCGAATTCCGCACGGTCATTGGCCTCGAGGTGCATGCCCAGGTCATGACCAGGAGCAAGATGTTCTGCAGTTGCTCTGCCGACTACGCGAACGCCACGCCTAACACCCATGTTTGCCAGGTCTGCATGGGGCTTCCGGGCGCGCTTCCTGTCATCAACAAGTCCGCGATCGAATCGGTGATCCGCACCGGATTGGCGTTGAATTGCACGATTCCGCCATTTTGCAAGCTCGACCGCAAGAACTACTTCTATCCCGATTTGCCGAAAGGCTATCAGGTCTCCCAGTACGACCTGCCGCTGTGCGTGGATGGCGTCCTGTCATTCACCAGCGAGGGTGTCGAACGTCGCGCCGGTATCACGCGCGTGCACATAGAGGAAGACACCGGACGCTTGCTCCACCGTGAGGACGGCGGAGAGAGCCTGTCGTTTGTCGATCTCAACCGCTCCGGCGTCCCCCTGATGGAGATCGTAGGCGAGCCCGACCTGACCAGTCCCGTGGAAGCGCGCGACTACCTGATCGCGCTCCGACAGATCCTTCGCTACATCGGCGCGTCGACCGGAAACATGGAAGAAGGCGCGTTCCGCTGCGACGCGAACATTTCGACGCGAACGACCGACGGCTTGCTGGTTGGCGAAAAGGTCGAAATCAAGAACATGAACTCGTTTCGGGCAGTCGAGCGCGCGCTCGCATACGAGGAAGAGCGCCAGCGCGCGTTACTCGCCAGCGGCGAGTCCATTCCGCAGGAAACGCGCGGTTGGGTCGATGCGCGCGGAGTCACCGTCAGCCAGCGAACCAAGGAATCGGCGCACGACTACCGGTACTTTCCCGAACCGGACCTACCGCCGCTGACGATCGACACTGAATTTGTCGATGCGATCCGCGCCGCGTTGCCGGAACTTCCGGGCGCACGGCAGACCAGATTCGTCGATGAGTACGGCCTGGGAGATTCCGAGGCGGACCTGCTGACGCTCGAGCGTGAAACTGCTGACTACTTCGAAGCCGCTGTCGGATCGTCGAGCGAACGAGCCAAACAGACCTCGAACTGGTTGCTCAACGATGTATTTGGCCTGCAGCGCGAACGAGGATTGAGTTCCGATCAGTTTCCAATCGAGGCCACGCAGCTTGCCCAGCTCGTCGAGCTCGTCGAGAGCGGCGACCTCACAGGCAGGGGAGCGAAGGAACTGCTGGCAGGAATCCAACCTGGCGAAGATGCCAGGGCGGCCGCCCAGCGGCTCGATCTGATCTCTGTTGGAGATACCGATGTCATCAGAGCGGCGGCGATGGAGGTCATTGCCGCCAATCCTGCGGCCGTGGCCGATTATCGAGGAGGGAAAAAGGCGGCGATCGGTCGCTTGATGGGAGAGACGATCCGTGCGACGGGGGGACGGGGACGTCCCGATGCTGTGCGCGCGGTTCTCGAAGAGTTGCTATCCGAATAGTCCCGTGCCAGACGAGCAGAATGGACTGCTCGTCCCGGCATTCGACGACGAAGAAACGGGGAGACACGTGTCCGTAATCGAAGCACCCGTTCGGCCGGAGACTCCGGCCGAGCACGAAGAGCCTGACCTCTTTGCCACTGCCGTCCGGCAGTTCGATATCGCCGCCGACATTCTGGATCTCGAGAGTGGCATGCGGCAAATCCTCTCGCACTGCCAACGGGAACTGACGGTCAACTTTCCGGTCGAGATGGACGATGGCTCCGTCCAGGTATTCACCGGATACCGCGTCCAGCACAACACCGGTCCCGGTCCCAGCAAAGGTGGTATCCGCTATCACCAGCTCGTCACGCTGTCAGAAGTGAAAGCGCTGGCAATGTGGATGACCTGGAAGTGCGCGGTTGTCAATCTTCCCTTTGGTGGCGCAAAGGGAGGAGTCTGCGTCAATCCGAAGCTCCTCTCCCAGAACGAGCTCCAGAATCTGACTCGCCGGTACACCACGGAGATTCAGGTCATGATCGGGCCCAATCAGGACATTCCCGCGCCCGACGTGAACACCAACCCGCAGGTCATGGCCTGGATCATGGACACCTATTCCATGAACGTTGGCTATTCGGTACCGAGCGTGGTCACCGGCAAGCCGCTGGGCTTGGGTGGCTCGCCTGGGCGAAGTGAGGCCACCGGGCGCGGATGTGTCTATGTCGCCGAAGAAGCCGCCAAGGCCGCCGGTTTCTCGTTCGACGGGTCGACGTTGATCGTGCAAGGGTTTGGCAACGTCGGAAGCGCTGCCGCCGCGATTGGCCAGGAACACGGCGCCAGAGTGGTGGGCGTGAGTGACGTGCGGGGCGGAATCTACAACCCGAACGGACTCGATATCCCTGCGTTGGCGGCGCATGCGGCCGCAACCGGCAGTGTGGTTGGATTCGCAGGTGGCGACTACATCACCAACGAGGACCTGCTCGAGTTGCCGTGCGACATCCTGATGCCGGCCGCCCTGGAAAGCCAAATCACCAGGCACAACGCATCTGAAATCCGCGCGCGCATGGTGGTCGAAGCTGCCAACGGACCTACGACCCCTGAGGCGGATGAGATTCTCGCCGATCGCGGCATCATCGTGGTGCCGGACATTCTGGCGAACGCCGGCGGCGTCACCGTTTCCTATTTCGAGTGGGTCCAGGCGATGCAGTGGTTCCCCTGGACGCTCGACGAGGTCAACGCCCGCTTGCGCACGATCATGCAGGAGTCGTTCGCGAAGGTCCACGCGCAATCGCAAGCTCGCCGGGTGGACTTGCGCACCGGCGCCATCTGCGTCGCGATCGATCGGGTGGCGGAGTTCACGCGCCTGCGCGGCATCTATCCGTAGCCGATTGCACTGCGCGACCGCTCGCGGTCGCGCATCACCAGACATGCAGACGGGGCGTCGATCGACTCGACGCCCCGTTTTCGTGCATGCGGCAGTCTGCCAGCCCGGCGCTAAAGATTGTGCTTGATCAGGAGCTTGCGAAGATCTTCCTCGATCGAGCGATGCGCTACCGCAATCAAGTCATCGCCTTCCTGGATCGCCGTCGAGGCAGACGGGACGATCAACTCCCCGGACCGAATGATCGCCGCGATGATGCAACCTTCCGGAACCGGAATCTCACCAATCGTGCGGCCCGCGATGGGCGACTGCGCGACAACCTTGGCATCGACGATCGCCATGTCTTCGTGGATGAGATTGACCAGGTGGACGAATGGTTGATCGGGTATGGCCTGCTCGATCAGGTTGAGGATGTAGTCCGTCTGGCTGACGGTAATGTCCACGCCGAGCATGCGGAAGAGATGCTCGTTCTTCGGGTTGTTGACCCGTGCAATCGTGCGGTCGACATGGAATTTCGACTTGGCGACCTGGCAGATGACCAGGTTGTCCTCATCTTCTCCCGTGACTGCGATGACGACATCGGCCCGGGCGGCTCCGGCCGCAGCCATGACTGCCGCCTCGGCGCCATCTCCCGCGACCACGACCGCGCCAAACTGCTCGACGAACTGCTCGGTCTTGTCCGGATCTCGCTCGATCAGAAGAACTTCGTGTCCCTCCGAGAGCAGCGTTTTCGTCAGGTAATAGCCGACCTTGCCGCCGCCAACGATGATGATGTACACGCTCAAGCCTCCTGCGGGCGTACGCCGAGCGACGACGCGGTCATGACCGCGTCGAGGATTTGAGCGGAAATGACCGTCGTGGGACAGACTGTGGTCAAGCCCAATCGCCGATAGGTGTCCTCGCGCACGGGATCGTAGATTCGGCAAATCACCTCGGGCACAGAGAAGATGTTCTTCGCCACCTGTGCCGCCATGATGTTCCGATTGTCGCCGTTGGTGACCGCAATGAATGCGGTCGCTTCGGAAATCCCCGCGCGTTTCAGCACATCTTCATCGATTCCTGTGCCAATGAGCGTGCGCCCATTGAACTCGTCCGGCAGTCGCCGAAACGCGCGGGAATTGACGTCGATCACCGTCACCTTGTGGCCGTTGTGGTCGAGAACGGATGCGACCCGCGCACCAACCCGGCCACAGCCCATGATCACGACTTTCACCCTTCGAGGGCCTCCTGTAGCGGCAGATCGCTCGCGGAACGAATGAGGATCACATCGCACGGCGCGTTCTTGATGACGTACGAAGCAGCCTCGCCGGTGACCTGCTTACCGTACTTGATCGAGATCGCGGTTGCCATAAGGATAAGGTCGGCGTTCTGTTCGATGGCTTCATCGACTACCGCGGCGCCAGACGAGCGCGCCTGCAGCAGATCCGTGGAAATGAGATCGACCGACGTTGGCAAGCGTTGCCGGGTCAACTGCTCCGCGCGTGCCAGGACCGCTTCACCGCGAGCGACCGCCTCCGGGAGCTCGGCATCCAGCGGCATGGCCTGAAGCACTTCGACGACGTACACAAGCGTAATGCTGGTGGGGTGGCGCTGCGCCAATTCGCCAACCAGCTCGATCGCCCGGTCATCTTCTGGTCCGCCTGAGACCGGAATGATTATCCGGTGATAGTGCAATGGCATGCGGTGTTGCTGTCATCCTCCGGCAAGGCACAGTCGCCTGACCACGAACGAGGGCGAAGTATGTATGGATCGGCGGAACTCCGCAACACGGGATGCTCGTTAGCGTCCTCGGCTCAAGCGCGCCGCGAGCTCTCGCGGAAGTCCGGCGCCGGTGATGGCCAGTTGAGCCCGTTCGATGTCATACGGAGTTCGCAGCCACGTTGCCGTCCACGATTCGGTATCGATCAACATCGACGCAGCGCGTGGATCGCCATCCCGCGGCTGCCCGATGCTGCCGGGATTCAGCAATGCCCGCTTACCTGAGAGCGCATACGGGACTCCTGGTTCGATGCGTTGCAGGCCACGGGCGGATTCTGGGCCGCCAACTGCGAACATAGGCACGTGGGTGTGCCCACAAAGGACGAATTGCGCTGGTACCGCGGCGAGGCTCTCGACTGCTTCATCGAACGACTGCACGTAATCCCTGGCTGGATCTCGCGGACTACCGTGAACGAGATAGAACTGTCCGGTCGTCTCGGATGTGAAGCCGGACCGGATTCTGAATTGGTTTTCTGGTGTCAAGCGGGACATCGTCCACCCGGCGGCGGTCGCCGCAAAGGCGTTGAACCACCTGATCGGCAGCAAACCGACGGCAGCCAGATCGTGGTTGCCGACGAGCGCCGGTTGCGCCCCGACCTCGACCAGCAGATCGAGACACTCATTTGGTGAGGCTCCATAGCCCACGGTGTCGCCCAGACTCCAGATTGCATCGTGATCCGGGGCGGAATCGAGCACCGCCTCGAAGGCGGGAAGATTCGCGTGAATGTCGGAAAGAACGAGGATTCTCATACGAGCGCGGGTTCCTGTTCGGTTCGGCGCAAGTAGATCAGGAGCGCTCCGATGTCGGACGGCGTTACCCCTGCCAACCGCCCGGCTTCCCCGATAGTCCGTGGCCGATGAAGAGCGAGCTTGTTGGCCGCCTCGATACGAAGTCCCGGAATCGTCCGATAGTCGACCTGTTCCGGCAACGAACGGTCTCGGAGGGCAGACTGACGAGCGACTTCCTTCGTCTCTCGAGCGAGGAAGGCTCCATAGCGCACCTCATTCTCCACCCGGCAATGGGTGAGGCCGCCCGATGTCGGAGTTTCGAACCCAAGGCGATGACTGATCGATACGATCTGCCCAAGTGTCGATTCCGGTCGCCGCAGTAACTCGGCGGCCGTCGTCGGTTTGCTGACCGGCGCTACCCCATATTCGTTCAACACGGACAAGTGATCCGCTCGTGGGAGGATCGAGATCGACTCGAGCGCCTGCAACATGTCCTGTAGTCCATCGCGCTCTTGCTCGATCGACTTCCAGTTCTCCTCACCGATCAGACCATTCTGGTAGGCAATGTGTCCCAATCGCTCGCGAGCCGTGTCGGGCCGCAACAACAGGCGGTACTCGCAGCGTGACGTCAGCATCCGGTATGGCTCGTCGAAGGGGCGGTTGGCCAGGTCGTCCACCATGACTCCGATATACGCCTGGCTGCGAGCGAGCGACGTCTGCGGGCGCGATTGCGCCACCGCGGCGGCATTCATGCCCGCCAGGATTCCCTGCCCGGCGGCTTCTTCATACCCCGAGGTGCCGTTGATTTGACCCGCCAGGAAGAGACCGCCAATACGCCGCGACTCGAGCGTCGTCGACAGCTCGATCGGGTCGACCGCGTCATACTCGACGGCGTAGCCAAACCGGGTCAGGCGTGCCCGCTCCATGCCCGGAATCGTGCGCACAGCCAACTCTTGCACTTCCGGCGGCAGGCTCGTGCTCATTCCCTGGACGTAGTATTCCGTTGTGCGCCACCCCTCGGGTTCGAGAAAGATGGGATGACTGGTCTTGTCGGCGAAGCGGGCCACCTTGTCTTCGATCGACGGACAGTAGCGCGGACCGACTCCCTCGATGGAGCCGTTGAACATCGGCGCGCGATGCAGATTTGCGCGGATGAGATCATGCGTTGCGGGCTGGGTTGCCGTCTTGAGGCAGGCGAGTTGCGGGCGCCAACTCGTGTCGGATCGGACATGCAACGACAGCGCAGGCAGTCGCAGCGGCTCGATCCGGCCGAGCTCGCCGTCATGACTCAGCCAGATTGGCGACTCGTCCCCGTCTTGGCGTTCGCATTCGCTCATCGAGAGGGTGCGGCCATCAACGCGGGGAGGGGTGCCGGTCTTCAACCGTCGAAGCTGAAACCCAAGATCGAACAGCCGTTCACCAAGACCAGCGTCCGCCCGGTCTCCTGCTCGCGCTCCCGCGGTTCGAGATTCGCCAGAGATCAACGCCCCACGCAGGAAAGTCCCCGCGGTGATGACCACCGCCGACGCATGAATCCGCCCTGCGGATCGACAGACGACACCGGTGACCTCGCCGTTCGATCCAACCTCCAGGCCGATGGCTTCGTCTTGCAAAAGTTCCAGATTTGGCTGCAGTTCCAGCGTTTCTTTCATCGCCAGGGCGTACAGACCCTTGTCCTGCTGGGAGCGCTTGGCCTGGACTGCGGGGCCCTTGCTGGTGTTCAGCATGCGGACATGCAGCGAGGTCTTGTCGGCGACCTTTGCCATCGCTCCCCCCATCGCGTCCACTTCGGCCACGATGTGCGACTTGCCGGGGCCACCGATCGACGGGTTGCATGGCATATATCCGACACGATCGAGGTTCGGCGTGATGACGAGCGTGAGACAACCGGCTCGCGCCGCTGCCAGTCCAGCTTCACAACCGGCATGTCCAGAGCCGACAATAACAACGTCGAAATGTATTGGTAGGTTTAGGGAGACTGTCTGCATCGTCGAAAGTATAGGCAGTCGCTCGCACCGGACCATGTAGATGGCAATCCATCACGAAGGAAAGAACCATGAGCAGTGATTTCGAAACCAAGGTACGTGGCGCTCTGGAGCGTGGGAAACCGCTGCTCGAAGCGGTGATCGCCGATCTCGAACGGGAGGCAACGCTGATCCGGGAGCGTGATCTCGATCCCCGCAAACTGGCGGACGATCAGCGGGTACAGGACGCGCGCAGCAGCGCCGTGGATGCGCTCGAGCATCTCACCAGCTTCGCTAGATCGCTCGACACGCTTGTCAAGTCCTACACAGAGGAGATCGACAAGCGGGTCGATGTCGAGAAAATCAAGGAGCAACTTGCGGCCGCGCCCGCAGCGGGGCGAAACCTGATCGAAGAGCACGGCGGTCATGGCGCAACTGAGCGCATCAAGCTGGCCGGGGAAGATGCCAAAGCGAAGGCGGCGCTCGAGGCCGATCGCGGCAAGGAAAAGGTCGAGGCCGGAGCGCACAAGGCCAAAGCAGACGCAGAAGCTGCCGCGCACAAGGCTAGGGCAGACGCCGAAGCTGCTGCGCACAAAGCGAAAGAGTCGACCAAGGAGATGATTGCCGCCCTTGGCTGGCTTGCGGCCGCCGGTGCGGTCATCTACGTCGTGTTCATGGACGAAAAACGCCGCCGGCAAGCGAAATCCGTTGCCAAGGCGGCAGGGAACGGTCTGATCGTGGTTGCGAACAGCGCAACCAGGAAGAGCTAATCACGGCGACCGGGTCCAGTGCGGGTACACGCCCGCGCTGGACCCATCACGTTACGCCGCCCGGGATCTCACGCGCCCGTGGCAGTGCTTGTACTTCTTGCCGCTGCCACATGGGCACGGAGCGTTGGCGCCAACCTTCTTGCTGGTCGCCTGAGGCTTCGCGGATTCGTCGCTCCGATTGGTCGTCGTAGCCTCTTCCGTGATGCGCGTCTGGACAGGCTGTTCAACAATGGCAGGTTTCACGCGGAAAATCGTGTGCACGGTGTCGTGCCGGATGTGGTCGGTGAGCGTGCCGAACATCCGGTACCCCTCGGTCTTGTAGACGACCAACGGATCCTTCTGGCCGTATGCCTGCAGGCCGACGCCTTCCCGCAGTTCGTCCATGGCGGTCAGGTGTTCGACCCAAAGCCGGTCGATAACACTCAACAGCACGTGACGCTCGACCTGACGCATGGCTTCTGGACCGAACCGGTCTTCGACTTCCTGATACGCCTCGTCCGCATCGTCCTGCAAGAGATCGAGCAGATCGTCTCGAGAAAGCCCTTCGATCTCCTCGACGCCGACGCGTTCGGCTCCGGGTTCGAGGGGGAAGAGCGCATTGTACTCCTGGGCAATCGCGTCGTAATCGATCTCGCCGCCGCGCTCTGCCACGTGCCGATCGACGATGGCCTCGAGTTCGTCTGTCACGAGCTCGTCCATCTTGTCGGACATATCGTCTCCGGCCACGATCCGTCCTCGGTCGGCGTAGATCACCTCACGATGGCGGTTCATGACGTCGTCGTATTGCACGACATGTCGGCGAATATCGGAGTTGTGACCTTCGACCTTTGTTTGAGCGCTCTCGATCGATTTCGAGATAATGCCGTGCTCGATGGGAGTCTCGTCATCCATCCCGAGCTTGCCCATGAGTCCGCGAATACGATCGGTGCCGAAACGCCGCATGAGTTCGTCATCGAGCGATAGATAGAAGCGGGTCGATCCCGGGTCGCCCTGGCGGCCAGCGCGGCCACGCAACTGATTGTCGATACGGCGCGCCTCGTGTCGCTCGGTGCCGATGATGTGCAAGCCACCGGCCTCGGCCACGCCTTCTCCAAGCTTGATGTCGGTACCGCGACCGGCCATATTGGTGGCGATCGTGACCATGCCGGGTTCGCCAGCGCCGCTGACGATCGCCGCTTCGCGCTCATGCTGCTTGGCGTTCAGGACATCGTGCGGGATGCCGCGCTGCGTCAACATGAAGCTCAACCGCTCGGATGCCTCGATGGACACGGTGCCCACCAGGACTGGCCGGCCCTCTGCCCGCATCTCCTCGATCTCATCGATGACAGCGTTGAACTTGGCAGTCTCTGTGTTGTAGACAAGATCGGCGAAGTCATCGCGGATCATCGGGCGGTTGGTCGGAATCACCACCACTGGCAGGTTGTAGATCCGGAGGAACTCCTCCTCTTCGGTTTCCGCGGTACCGGTCATGCCGGCCAACTTCTCATACATGCGGAAGTAGTTTTGGAACGTAATCGTGGCCATGGTGACGTTCTGGCGTTGAACGCGCACGCCCTCCTTGGCTTCGATCGCCTGGTGCAACCCTTCGCTATATCGGCGCCCGATCATCATGCGACCGGTGAACTCGTCCACGATGATGACCTCACCGTCACGAACGATGTAATCCTTGTCCCGATGGAAGACCACTTCCGCCTTGAGCGCCTGCTCGAGATAGTGGGTGAGGTCGATGTAGCGGTCGTCGTAAATGCTCTCGCCGTCAGGAATGCCAGCCAGATCTTCGACCCGGTCGACACCGTCTTCGGTGAGCGAAACGGTCTTGTGTTTGAGATCGAGCTCGTAGTGCCGATCGGCGCGCAGTTGACGCACGATCTGAGCGAATTGGTAGTACTTGTCGGTTGCGCGTTCGGCCTGCCCCGAAATGATGAGTGGCGTGCGCGCCTCGTCGATGAGGATGTTGTCGACCTCGTCCACGATCGCGAAATTCAGGCCACGCTGGACCTGCTGCTGGGCAGACACGACCATGTTGTCGCGCAGATAGTCGAACCCGAATTCGTTGTTGGTTCCGTAGGTGATGTCGGCGGCATATGCCTCTCGACGTTCGACGGGTCTCAGGAACTCGAGCCGGTCATCGGGCGAGTCCCAGTTGGCATCGAAGATGAACGCCTGGTCGTGCTGGATACATGCGACGCTCAGGCCGAGTCTGTCGTAGACGCGGCCCATCCATTGTGTGTCGCGGCGTGCGAGGTAGTCGTTGACCGTGATAACGTGGACTCCATCTTCGGTGATGGCATTGAGTGCAACCGCCGAGGTTGCAGTCAACGTCTTGCCTTCACCGGTGCGCATTTCGGCGATCTTGCCCTGGTGCAGCACGATGCCGCCCATGAGCTGAACGTCGAAGTGCCGCTGACCGAGTCCGCGCCGCGCTGCTTCACGCACGTGAGCGAAGACCTCGGGAAGCAGGTCGTCGAGGCTCTCACCCGCCTTGTACCGTGAGGTGTAGACGAGCCGGAACTGATGCAGTTCGTCGTCCGACGCTTCGAGCAGTTGCGGCTCGAGCGCGTTGATTTCGTCGATTAGGGGTCTGAGCTTGTTGACATTGGTGTCGGGAGACGAACCGAATACTTTCTTCAACAGGGATCGCATTGGAGGTCATGCCTTTAGGTGGTAATCGCCGATCGGAATGAAGGGGCCGCAGGGAGAGCGTAACCCAGCAGAGTATAGCGTCGAAACCGAGCGAATCGGTTTCAAACACGCTGGGAGTCAGCCGAGAGAATGCACCAGGAATGGCACGAATCAACCGAATTCGACGAGTCCACCTTTGCCCAGCGAGTCTTCGAAATCGTGCGGCAGATTCCGGAAGGGCGGGTCACCACCTACGGCGACATTGCCATCGCTCTGGGAGACCCGCGTGGAGCGCGTCAGGTCGGCTGGGCAATTGCGGGCTCACCTCCCGGTCTCGAGCTTCCGTTTCATCGTGTCGTGAACCGCGAGGGCTTCTTGAGCGGCGGCTGGGCGTTCGGTCATCCCGAGATCATGAAACAGCGACTGGTGGCCGAAGGAGTTCCCTTTCGGGACGAGTACACCGTGGATATCGCACGCTGCCGTTGGACTCCGGGCGCATCGTCAACCCCCGCCGACGAAGTGCACGACTTCGAGCAGGTCGCCCTCTTCGATGACGACCTCAGGGAAGGTCGAACGCTTGATGATCTCACCGTTCCGTTCGACGACGACGAGGCGTTCATGCAAATCGCGCCCAGCAAGAAAGTCCGCAACCGTCGTTCCCGCGGGTAGCGTGACCTCCTTGCCGTTGATGGTCGCTGAAATCGACCCGTTTTCTGTACGTGACATGCATGCCTCCAGAGCTGAGCGATATGCGGCGGCCTCGGATCCGATGGTAGCAAGCCTGGTCAGCGGTCCGAGAACCGCAACTCCGACAGCGCCTGCTTCCATGACAGCCCGCACACGTTCCGGTGTGATTCCACCGATTGCGATGACCGGAGCCGGCGCAACGGCAACGATTTCAGCGAACCGATCGAGGCCCAGCGGGCTTCGCCCTGGTTTCGACGCTGTCTCATAGACGTGACCTGCAACGAGATAGCTGGCTCCCTCTGATGCCGTCGCCGCATCCGGTGAATGGACTGACCGGCCCACGAGCGCGTCATGTCCAAGAACTGCACGCGCCTCGGCGATGGTCGGGCCGATCTCCGGAAGATGCACGCCGACACCGAGTGCCTGCGCGAGCTCGATGTCTGTATTCACGACCAGGTCGATCGACGTCCCGGAAGCAGCGCGAACCGCCTGCACGGTCGCCGCGAGCGAGGACCAATCGAGCCCCTTCTCTCTGACCTGAATGACGTCGACGCCTCCGGCCACGGCGGACCTTGCCAGGTCCGAGAGCTCGGCATCGGAACGACTGCTGTCGGTCACCCACATCAGAATAGGCGACTCAACTCGCTGCATCCACGGCCTCTCGCAGTGTTCGAGCAGCTGACTCAGGATCGCTCGCCCGCAAAACCGCGCTCATGACAGCAATGCCGGCTGCACCGGCCTCGATGACCGAACCGGCATTCTCGGCATCGATTCCTCCGATGCCGATCACCGGCAACCCTGAAATGGAGATGCGCCGCCGGAGCACGCTGAGACCGATTGCCGGTCCTGCGTCAGGCTTCGACTTCGTTCCGAAGACCGGGCCGATGCCAAGATAGGACGCGCCTTCCAGCTGCGCCGACCTGGCCCCAACGTCTGAGTCGGGCGAAAACCCGATCACGAAGCTGTCCCCCGCAATGCGCCGCGCGGTCGGAATCGGAATGTCGTCGACCCCGATATGCAACCCGTCCGCATTGGCGGCAAGCGCAAGATCCAGCCGGTCATTGAGGTAGAACGCCGCATCGTGTTCGCGACAAAGCTCGCGAACCCGTTCCGCGAGCAGCAGGATCTCTCGATCGGTACCCGACTTCTCCCTTAGCTGAACGGCCGTGACACCACCGCGCAGCGCCGCCTCGACCGACTCAAGGAGCCCATACGGAGCATCCTGGCTTCCAGCGACCAGGTAAAGCCGCAGATCTTGCCTGAGGTTTCGTCCGGTCACGGCCGCGCGCCAACCACTCCTTCGAGTGGGCTACTCGCCGAGGCATACGCCTTGCGCGGAATGCGGCCCGCGAGATATGCCTTTCGGCCGGCCTCGACGCCTTGCGCCATAGCCGACGCCATGGTGGCCGGATCATTCGCCAGTGCGACAGCGGTGTTGACCAACACCGCGTCAGCGCCGGCTTCCATCGCTTGCGCCGCGTCAGAGGGAACGCCAATCCCGGCGTCGACCACAACCGGCACTTCCGCCTGCTCGATGATGATGCGAATCGCCTCGATGTTGAGCAGTCCTTGGCCTGAACCAATCGGCGAACCAAGCGGCATCACGGTGGCTGTTCCGAGCTCCTGCAGCCGCTGGGCCAGGACCGGGTCGGCGCCGATATAGGGCAGCACCGTGAAGCCCTCTTGCACCAACACCTTGCACGCCTCGAACGTGCCTATTGGGTCAGGCAGGAGGTACTTGGGATCTGGTATCACCTCGACTTTGACCCAGTCCGACAGTTCCAGCGCGCGTGCCATCCGCGCGATGCGGATGGCCTCTTCGGCTGTTTGGCAGCCAGCAGTGTTGGGAAGAATCGTGTACTTCGTCCAGTCGACGTCTTCGAGCACAGACCGGCTCTTTGGGTCGTCGAAGTCGATCCGGCGAAGCGCAACAGTGATGATCTGCGAACCCGCGGCCTCGAACGCCGCGTTCATCTCGATCGAGTCGCGGTACTTTCCTGTGCCGAGCATGAGGCGGCTGTCGAAGCTCTTGCCGCCTATCGTGAGTCGTGCGTCCTTGACTGTATGACCATTGGAATCGAACGCCATTTCGCGCTCCCTCTAGCGAATCGAGCCGACCGGCTCGAACGTGTGGAAATGATTGACAGGTGAATGCCCTCCGCCGACGCGGTAGCTCGAGCGCAGCGCCTCAGTCAAGTAGAGCTTTGCGCGCGCGATCGACTCCAGCGGCCCAAATCCAAGCGCCAGGTTCGCCGCAATTGCCGCGGAGAACGTGCATCCTGTGCCGTGGGTGTTTTCGGTTTCGATGCGATCGGCGGAGAGTTCGCCAAACGAGCTGCCATCGAAGACAAGATCTATGGGCGCGCCCGGTCGGTGGCCTCCCTTGATGACCACAATGCGCGCGCCCAGATCGCAGAGGCGCCTCGCTGCCTCACGCGCATCGTCGTCGGAACTGATCTCCACCCCGGTCAAGGCTGCTGCTTCGTGATGGTTCGGTGTGACGATCAGCGATAGCGGAATCAGGTCTCGCTTGATGGCGCTCACGGCCTCCGGCGCCAGCAGATAGTTGCCGCTCTTGGAAACCATGACCGGATCGACCACGGTGGGAATGCCCCAGGCCTCGATCCGCTCGCTGACTGTCGCCACGATGGCGGCGCTGGAAAGCATTCCGGTCTTGATCGCGCCCGCTCCGATGTCCTCCAGAACCGAGTCGATCTGAGCGGCCACCACCTCTTCGGGGACTTCAGCGATGGCGATAACCTCACGCGTATTTTGCGCGGTCACCGCCGTGATGGCACTCGTGCCATAGACACCATGCGCTGCGAAGGTCTTGAGATCCGCTTGAATCCCGGCGCCGCCTCCCGAATCGGAACCGGCGATGGTGAGCGCTTTGGGAACTGCCTCTTCGGCGTCGAATGAGGTCACGAACCGCTCCTGAAAAAACAAAACGTCGATGGCAGTTGCCATCGACGACGTCGATCGTTGCCGTCCCTTCGCCGGAATGACCCGGATCAGGTTCGGAGGGTTGGCGACCCGTTTCGGCCGCGCTCTCAGCGGTACCCGCACCCCTGGCAACTGGTCCTAGGATAGCACGGATCAGCGGTCGTTCCAGCCGAGGCGCTCAGCCGAGCGGTGGTACAATTCAGGCAACTGCGCATTCGCGGATTCCGTCATTTCCCACAGTTCGAAGGACACAAAATGAACGTTCTGGACGGGCTTCAAAACATTCGGGAGCGGCTCGTCGAGAACGACGCCGAGACCGCGACACTGGCAACAGTCGATCTCTTCATCAAGCGCGCTTCGCTTCCCGAGGCAAAGAACGCCACAGTCAACTCACAACTCCAGCTCGTGCGCATGCTGATGCGCACCCCCGAATCGAACACCAACGTCCGCGTCTACAACGACTTTGTTCGCCTGGAAGAGGAGCTCGAGGCAGGCGCAGCAGATGCGCAAGCGAGACGCGCGGCCGAAGACGCAAAACCGATCCCGAAGACAAAGAAGTACTACAAAGAGCAAAAGGAACGGGAGAAAAAGGCGAGCACTGGCGCCTGATACTGGCAATCCGTCCATTCGTTTCGCACTCGCGATGAGAGGGTAGTGACATGGTTGCAGAAGTTGGACTCGATCCGCAAACGCTGGTTCCTCGCGTCATCGGGCGATACACCCCCGTCTTCGTGGATCACGCAGAGGGCATCTACGTCTGGGACCGCGATGGCCAGCGGTACATGGATTTCACCTCCGGCATTGCGGTGGTGAATGCCGGACATTGCCATCCGCGAGTCGTCGAAGCCATTCGCGCCCAGGCGGGCAAGATCATTCACGCCCAGCAAAACATCTTGCTGCATGAGCCAATGCTCGATGCCGCGGCTGAGCTCACAGCCACGCTTCCGTCGTCACTGAACCAGGTGTTCTGGGCCAACAGCGGGGCAGAAGCGATCGAGGGGGCGCTCAAGCTTGCGAAGATCGCCACGCGCCGCCCAGCCGTAATTGCCATGCGCGGGGCATTTCATGGCCGCACGCATGCCGCCATGTCGGTCACATCCTCACGCGCCAAGGTGCGCGGCCACTACGAACCGCTGCTCTCCGGCATGTATTACGCGCCCTACCCCTACTACTACAGATCGCCGTTCGGCTCAGCGCCCGGTGAAGCGGACGACTACTACCTTTCCGAGCTCAAGGCGTTGTTCGACACCATGGTCATGCCGGACGATGTCGCGGCTATTCTGGTCGAAACGATCGCCGGTGAAGGCGGATACCTGGTGCCCTCGCAGCGATGGCTGCAAGAGGTGCGCGCGATCTGTGACGAGCACGGCATCATGCTCATCCTGGACGAAATCCAGACCGGTGTTGGGCGAACGGGAGCCATGTGGGGCTTCGAGCACTTTGGCGTCACACCAGACATCATGACGGTCGCCAAGGGCATCGCTTCCGGACTGCCGGTCAGCGCGGTGGTCGCCAACAAGGCGACGATGGACAAGTGGCCTCCAGGCGCCCACGGCGGCACCTATGGCGCAAACGCCGTGGGAACTGCTGCAGCAGCCGAAACATTGCGCGTCATGCGGGACGAACGTCTCCCCGAGAACGCCGCCGCCATAGGAAGCGTGCTATCGCAGGGGTTGCGCGCGATTCAGGCGAAGTATCCGGTGATTGGAGAAGTTCGCGGGCTGGGGCTCATGCTTGCCGTGGAGTTCGTCGATTCTCAGGGCGATCCAAACCCGGGCGCGGTGTCGAAGGTCATCGCCAGCTGTCTCGCCGAAAACGTGCTGCTCATCAATTGCGGCACCTACGATCAAGCGATTCGCGTCATTCCGCCGCTGGTTATCGATGAGCAGCAAGCAAGTGAGTTCCTGGCGGTGTTCGAGAACGCGGTAGCTGCCTTGTAGATCGAATCCATTCGCTGTTCGAGAGGTCCGGCCGTGATCGCGGCCGGTCCTCTTGTCGATTCACCTCTAGATTGCGTTGGCGAAGATCTCGTCTTCACAACAGAGATCTGCCCGGTGACCGCCAGCGAGCCGCTCATAGACGTGGAGTATCGACGTCGCCACCGATGTCCATGAGAATCGGAGCGCGTTCAGATGCGCCGCGCGGCCAAACGCGATCCGCTTTTTCTCATCGTTCAGCAGCTCATCGAGCAACGACCCATGCGCTTCCCCGTCACCGATGGGGGCGAGGTAACCAGTGCGACCGTCTTCGATGGTGAAGATCAGTCCCCCCGTGTGTGACGCGACCACCGGCCGTCCCGCGGCCATCGCCTCGACCGCGACCAGTCCGAAGGATTCGTACCGAGACGGAACCGAGACGACGTCGGCGGCAGCTAAGAAGAGTGGAAGGCGATCCTGCGGCTGGGAACCCCACAGCACGAGCCGGTCGTCGATGCCCATTTCGCGCGCCTGTGCCGCAAGCGAGGCGAGGGGACCGACGGGGTCCCCTTCGGCACCCAGGTCTCCTCCGACGATGTGCGTGCGGGCAGGAGACGAAACGGACTTCAGATAGTCTGTGGCGCCGAGCAGGGTGTCCAACCCCTTGATTGGATCGATACGGCCGACGAACAGAACCATTTGCTCCTCGGCGGGGATGCCGAGCTCGAGACGGCAAGCGGCCTGGTGGAGCGGCCGAAAGAGTTCCGTGTCGACCCCCGGCGGAATCGTGCAGATCTTTGCGCTGTCGCCGTGCTGCCTCCAGATCAAATCGGCGGCTTCGTCAGGATTCGCAGCGATGATGCTATCCGCCATGCCGACCAGTCTGGCCTCGATCGCACCGCGAAGCGTCGTCTCTTGCTCGGCTTCTGGCGAGACGATGTTCTTCATGTGCGCGGTGGTGTGGAACATCAACGAGAAGGGGGTATTCCAGTACCGCTTCAGGAGATGAGCAACCCAGCCGGACAGCCAATAGTGCGCGTGGACCACATCGTAGCGCGTGCCAGCTCGCAGCGAATAGAGGGCTATGTTTTCAGCAAACTCGGGGAGAAGATCGAAGAGCTTGTTCTTGTCGACCGGTTCAGGCGGCCCGGCATCGATATAGATCAGATTGACGCCTTCGCAGATCTGGATGGTTTCGGGAAGGTCCGGGTCGGTGCGACGCGTGAAAACATCGACCGGCAGTCCGAGTTGGGCAGTGTGGCAGCTGAGTTCTCGAATGTAGACGTTCATGCCGCCCGCGTCTTTGCCACCAAGCATCGCGAGCGGCGATGTGTGGACCGAGATGGATGCAACGCGCCGGAGATGGTCGGTCTCGTATCCGAAGACCGCCGGTCCGGCATAGGACGAACTTGTCACAATGCACGTTCCTTCGAGGCGAACCGCCTCGGGTCGATTCCTGAAGTTGAGCGTGTTACGTTTTGTAAGCCACGCACTGAAGCGCACTATAGCAGGTCGACTTGCTGCGTGCGCACGTGACAATTGGCCCCTCGGCGCAGGGTGGTGGAGTGATGCCGTGTGCTAGCATGAGCTCCAGATGTTGGCCCGTGTAGCTCAGTGGATAGAGCGCCGCCGTCCTAAGGCGGGCGTCGGGGGTTCGAATCCCTCCTCGGGCACCACGAAAACGCGATGAGCTCAGCGACTCGAGGCCACGCCTGTCGGCTTCTATGCTATGCTGACGTCCGCTCTCGGGGAGTAGCGCAGCCCGGTTAGCGCGCAGCGTTCGGGACGCTGAGGTCGGAGGTTCAAATCCTCTCTCCCCGACCGATCCCGATAGAGGGGGGTGCACGGCACTCCCCTTTGTCATTTCCGAACAGGACGGTAGATCGATGCCTTCCTCCTCCCCTGAAACGACTGCCACGACGTCCAGGTATCGCTCCATCCCATCTGTTGCCTGGTTGCTCGACGAAATCGGTTCCTGTCCGATCGAGCCATCGGTCCTGACCGATCTGATCCGGCAGGAGATCGATGTGATTCGGCGCGAGATCGCGGACGGAGAAGCCTTCGATCGAGCCAGCGTGCTCGATCGATGCCGGCGTTCCATCGATGCGCTCCTCGCTACGCGTCTCACGCCGGTCATCAATGGAACAGGCGTCCTGTTGCACACGAATCTGGGACGCGCCCCGGTCAGTCGAGCGACTGCCGAGGCGATGGCACAGGCTGCCACCGGGTATCTCTCGCTCGAGATCGAACCCCAGACCAATCAACGGGGCGGCCGGATGGATGAGATCTCGCGCCTGCTTCGCGCCCTGACCGGGTCAGAGGCGACCCTCGTGGTCAACAACAACGCGGCGGCCGTACTGCTCGTGCTGACGGCGCTTTGCGCGGGAAAAGAGGTCATCGTTTCACGGGGCGAAGCGGTCGAGATCGGCGGTGGATTCCGGATCCCGGACGTTGTCGCAAAAAGCGGCTGCCGACTTGTGGAGGTCGGCGCCACGAATCGAACGTATGCCTCCGACTATGTGAGCGCGCGTACGCCCGAAACGGGCGCGTTGCTCAAGGTCCACACGAGCAACTTCCGGATCGAAGGCTTCACCGCGCGCCCGACCACGCGTGAGCTGGCATCGATCGCCAACGAACTCGGGACTATTGTGGTGGAGGATCTGGGAAGCGGATCGCTGCTGGAAACCAGTCGATTTGGTCTACGGGCCGAGCCAACCGTTGCCGAGGCCATCGCTGCTGGCGCTTCTGTTGTCACGTTCAGCGGCGACAAGCTGCTCGGAGGCCCACAGGCTGGCATCATCTGCGGCAAGCGCGAACTGATCCGACGGATCGAGCGGCACCCGCTCGCTCGGGCGGTGCGCGCAGACAAGACCGCACTGGCCGGGCTATCGGCAACGTTGCGTCACTACCTGGCTGGAGAGGCGGTCGCGCAGATTCCGATCTGGCAGATGATCGCGACCCCGGTCGATTTGCTACGGGCACGGGCGGAGACGATCGTCGCTGACAGGAAGATCACCATCGTCGAGAGCGAGGCGTCGATCGGGGGAGGGTCGATGCCGGGCGAAACCGTGCCCAGCATTGCGTTGGAGCTGGAAGCCGAAAACGTCGATCTCCTGGCGCGACGCCTGCGAACGGGCTCCCCCGCGGTCTTTCCGGTTGTTCGGCAGAATAGCGTGCGAATCGACCTGCGTACAGTGCACCCCGAACAGGATGCGGTCCTCGCTCAGATCATCAACAGTCTATAGACATAACAACTACGACTGATGTCGAGCCTTTTTCGTTGGGAGGCGTGTACGCGAGTCCCGAAAATAGGGGCTCAGCGGAGGATAGGTGCGCTTGTGCAGCATCGAGAGACGGTCGTACTGTGCCAGAAGCGTCGGAAGCAACTCGACGTCTCGCAACGACTCCGCCGTCGCGATCTCGCTTCGCAGATGGGCTGAGAGCACATCGTAACGTTCCCGCTCCAGTCGCATGAGCGTTTGCAGTACCTCTTCGCGCACTTCACCAGGGAGCTGGCTGGGCCGGTTCGCGAGCGAATCGAGAAGCGTCGTCGCGTGGCCCTGCAGGACAGGATCGAGCGTCTCGACGAATTCGGGACCGAAAGTGTCGTCCGGCAGCGAATCGTCTCGCAGGATACCGAGCAGGGTACGATTGCGCGCATCCATGATGTCATCGGGCGGTACCTCCGACATCAGGTCGAATACCAACGCCCGGTGCTTCAGGAGAAGCGCGATCAGGTGATCTTCGATCTGGAGGCTGGAAACACGTTCCGGCTCGACGCTCGGTCGAGTTGTCCGGGCGGCAGCGCTTTGCACGCCGCGCTGCAATCGCGCCTGAACGTCCCGGAAGGGGAGATCGAGACGTCGAGCGACCA